>NZ_JCAQIA010000037.1:0-31933 GCF_059621085.1 Halochromatium sp. NSM3
GACGGCTAAACTCTTGGCGGGAGGGCTCGCCCCATGAGCACCTTAAAAGGGCTGGCTTCTTGGATGAGAAGCTCGGCAAGCCGTTAGTCGCCGACTGGAAAGCCAGAGCCAAGGCCGTTGACGCCCTGCGCAAGCTCGCCCGAGACCGCCTAGACGCCCTCAAGGCCGAGGTCCGCCAACCGCTCACCGACTACGAGCAAGCCGAAGCCGACCGGCAAGCACGCATCCGCGACCTGCTCGAAGGCTGGCATCGGCAGCAAGACCACGCCCGTTTCATCGACCCGGAGACCTACAGCAGCGCTGCGGTTGCAGACGACATCGCCCATGTCGTCGCCCTGCCCATCGTCGAGGAACTCGATGAGCGCCAGGCCGAAGCCCAGCAGATCAAAGACGCCGGGCAATACCTGCAGAAAGGCGCGCGCGTCTACATCGCCGGCAACCTGAAGACGCGCAAATGGCAGGACCAGAGCCCACCGGCGTAACCGATGCCGGGCTGACCGACGTTCACCCGCACGACCTGAGACGGACGTTTGGTAGCTGGCTCGTGCAAGCGGGCGTTGGAATCGAACGCGTGTCCGAACTGCTCAGACACAGCGACATCAGAATTACCGCAGAAGTCTATGCACACTTGCGCCCTGATGATCTTGCCTCAGCAGCGGCCATTCTCGACCGTCCAGCGGCAGCGATCGCGGTACCAAAACCGCACACTGAACCGCACACTCAGCAAAAAAGAGGACTGTAAAAATGATGCAAACGATTGATTTGATTGGTGGGCGCGGCTGGGTTCGAACCAGCGACCCCTGCCGTGTGAAGGCAGTGCTCTCCCACTGAGCTACGCGCCCTAGATGCGGGCAGGCGAGGAAGGATAGCCGGCACATCGCTGGCGGTCAAATCGAACTGGCTTGCAAAGCGCAAAATCTCAAGTTCTCAAGTCACCGGTTCGATCAGCTCTGCGAGGATCGCTCGGCTGTAGCGAAACGGCACCGAATAATGGCCCTCATCGGCAAGCTCGGTGAGGGTGGCGTGGGGGAGCTGCTGGGTGTACCAGCGCGCATGTTCGATGGGGACGGTGCCGTCAGCTTGGCCGTGCCAGAGGCGTATTGGCAGGTCGATCTGCTGGAAGTCGATGTCCCAGTCGTGGGTGTAGAGATAGAGATCCCGGCGAGCGCCGGGTGCGCCGTTGCGCATGGCATCGGCGATGGTGCGATTGAGCGCGGCGTTGGTCTCGGGGTCGGCGAGGACGGCGCGATCGGCCGCCGGCGCGACGAGGCTGCGGGTGTTCTCGACCAAGGCCGGCCAGCGCTCGAGCATGGCAGTGGTGGGACCACCAAACACCAGATCGGTGAGCCAGTCGCCCTGTTGACCAATGCGCAGGTTCGTCCGCGCCGCCCAGTGCATCTGCTCGAGCTGTTCGTCGCGGTAGATGGGGCCCAAGGGGCAGACCAAGCCGCAGGTCGTGACGCGCCCTTGCAGGCCATGCGGTTCAAGACCCTGCGGTTCAGCCTCGGCCTGCGCGAGGCGCCAGGCGCAGGCCAGCACATAGGGTCCGCCACCGGAGACGCCGATCAAGCCGAAGCGCTCGAGGCCGAGCGCGTCCGCGACGCAGAGGACATCGTCCGGCCAGTCGGTGATCCGTCGCTTGGGATCGGGATCGCTGTCGCCGTAGCCGGGGCGGTCGATGCTGATGACGCGAGCGCCGACCGCGCGGGCGGCGTCGCGCAACAGCCAGGCCTCGCGCCTCGAACTCGGAAAGCCATGCGCATAGATCAGCGGCTGGCCGTCGGCGGCGCCCAGTTGCGAGAAGGCGATGCGCCGACCAGACGCGGTCGTGGCGAATTCAAGCTGTTCGAGGGTTGCTTCGGGGTGCGGGATGTCGGTGGTGGTCACGGGTACTCAGGGCGGCGCGCGCGGCGCCGATCAACGGGGGAGGGTTGGTGCCTGGAGGCGGCACCAAGAGGGTGTCCGAGGCGCGGCCTAGTGACAGGCGGGATTGCGACTCGCGCCCAGCTCCAGGATCTCGAGCCGATGGTTGCCGCAGGGATGTTCCTCGGACGGTCCCTGGGTCAGCAACGCGAGCCCGTCCTTGATGCCTTGATCGGCCAGCCAGCAGCGGACGTGTTCGCTCCAGTCGGGCAGATCGCTATCGACATCCACCGCCAGCACCCCATAGGAGAATTTCAGGGTTTGGCTGGTGCTCGGCACCGGGCTGAAGGCGATGACCCAGCAGGGGAGGCGGAAGCGGGCGATGCTGCGCGCGGTGTTGCCGCTGCGCGTCGGCACGATGACCGCTTGCGGGGCGCTGCGCTCAACCGTGTGATAGACACTGCGCGCGATCAGGTCGACCGCGCGCAGCGGGCCGCCATCGCCGTAGGCGCCGAGCGCTTGGGCGAGCAGACGGTTGTCGCGCTCGGGCTCGATGGCGGCGGCGATGCTGGCGAGCATCTGCACCGATTCGATCGGAAAGCGTCCCATCGCGGATTCGGCCGAGAGCATCACGCAATCGGTGCCGCCGAGGATGGCGTTGGCCACATCGGTGGCCTCGGCACGGGTCGGGCGGCGCAGCTTGACCATGGACTCGAGCATCTGGGTCGCGGTAATCACCGGCTTGCCGCGTAGGTTGGCCAGTTCGGTGATGCGGCGCTGGGCGACGGCGATGGTCTCGATCGGGATCTCCACACCAAGGTCGCCCCGCGCGACCATGATGCCGTCGGCGGCCTCGAGGATGCTGTTGAGGTTCTCCAAGGCCGAGGCGCGCTCGATCTTGGCGATGATGAAGGGATCGTAGTCGAGCGCTTGCGCGGCCGTGCGCACCGCGCCGAGGTCGGCGGCATTGGCGACGAAGGATTGGCTCACCGCATCCAAATGGTGTTCGGCGGCGAAATGCAGCCAGCGATGATCGTCTTCGGTGAAGGCCGAGATGCCGAGGTCGATGCCTGGCAGATTCAAGCCCTTGCGCGAGCTGAGTTCACCCCCGGCGCGCACATTGCAGACCACATCGGTCGCGGTGACCTCGACCACCTTGAGCAGGATAAAGCCATCGTTCAGGAACAGCCGATCGCCTGGCTTCACCGCTGCGGGCAGTCCGGGGAAGGTGATGCTGACGCGATCGGCCTGGCCGACACCGGGTTCGGTGGTGAGCGTGAAGTGCTGATCGCGCACCAGCTCGATCGGCTCTTCGTCGAGATCGCCGATACGCATCTTCGGGCCGGGGAGATCGCCCATGATCGCGACCCGGCGGCCGACCTCGAGCGCGGCCTCGCGGATGGCGTTGATGAGTTCGGCGTGATAGTCCGGATTGCCGTGCGAGAAGTTGAGGCGGGCGACATCGAGCCCGGCGCGGATCAGTGCACGCAGCACCTCGGGCTGGTCGGAGGCCGGGCCGATGGTGGCGACGATCTTGGTCTTTCGATTCGGTATCAACATGGGGAAACTCGGGGTACAGCAGGCGGCGACATGCCACAGATGAACACAGTCTAAAGCAAACCCTTTGCCACTTTTTGACCGCAGCGCCTGTCTTCGGCTCTGGTGATGACGGATGACGGGCAGGCGCCGGTCCAACGCCCGCCGATCCCTGGTATCCTGCACGCCCGCTTTCTGGTCTAATCCGCGCCCATGTTCCGTCCCTTCTCATTGTTCGTCGGCCTGCGCTACACGCGCGCGCGTCGGCGCAATCACTTCATCTCCTTCATCTCGCTGATCTCGATGCTCGGGATCATGCTCGGGATCGTCGCGCTCATCGTCGTGCTCTCGGTGATGAACGGCTTCCATAAGGAGATCCAGGAACGCATCCTCGGCATGGCCTCGCATGCGACCCTGTCCGATCCAGGCGGGATCAGCGATTGGCAGGGGCTGGTCGACGAACTAAGCCAGCACCCGGATGTGATCGGCGCCGCGCCCTTCGTCGAGATCGAGTCGATGCTGATGCATGCCGGGAAAACCCAGGCGGCCTTGCTGCGCGGCATCCTGCCGGTCCAGGAGGACGCGGTCTCGGAGTTGCGACAGGATATGATCGCGGGCTCGGTCGATGCGCTGATGCCGGGTGAGTTCACGATTGTGCTCGGCCGCGAGCTGGCGGCCGTGCTCGGCGTTGGGCTTGGCGATCAGGTGACGGTGGTGACACCACAGCTGAACGCGACACCGGTCGGGGTGATGCCGCGCCTGAAGGCCTTTACCGTCGTCGGTCTGTTCGAGGTCGGCATGTCCGATTACGACCGCGGTGCCGGCTTCATGCACATGGAGGATGCGGCACGCTTGATGCGCCTCGGCAATGCCGCCGAGGGTGTGCGGCTGAAGCTGACCGATATGTGGGAAGCGCCGATGATCGCGCACGAACTCCAGTACTCGCTCGACGGGCTCTATCGGGTCTCGGACTGGACCCAGGTCCATCGCAACTTCTTCGCCGCGCTGCGCACCGAGAAGCGGATGATGTCGATCATCCTATTCCTGATCGTCGCCGTGGCCGCGTTCAATATCGTCTCGACGTTGGTGATGGTGGTCACCGACAAGCGTGCCGATATTGCCGTGCTGCGCACACTCGGTGCCTCGCCGGGGCGCATCATGGCGATCTTCATGGTGCAAGGCACCGCGATCGGCGTCTTCGGCACCTTGCTCGGGGTGATCGGTGGGGTGCTGCTCGGCTGGAACGTGGAGGCGATCGTCGCCTCGATCGAGTCCCTGTTCGATGTCCATTTCCTGGACCCAGGCATCTATTACATCAGCGTCTTGCCCTCGGACGTGCGCGCCGAGGATGTGATCCGGATCGCGCTCGGTGCCTTCTCGATGACGGTGCTGGCGACCCTGTATCCCGCTTGGCGCGCGGCGCGCACGGACCCGGCGGAGGCGCTGCGCTATGAGTGAAGCCGCCGTGAGTGAAGCTGCAGTGACGACACCGGTACTCGAGGCGCGCGGCGTCGGCAAACGCTTTCGGCAGGGGCCGCTCGACGTCGAGGTACTGCGCGACATCAACCTGGTGGTGCCCGCTGGTCTGCGGATGGCGATCATCGGCGCCTCGGGCTCGGGCAAGAGCACCCTGCTGCATTGCCTCGGTGGTCTGGAACAGCCGACGGCCGGGCAGGTGTTCTGGTCGGGCCGGGCGGCGATGGGGCTCTCGGAGCGGGCGCGCGGCGAGCTGCGCAATCGCCAGCTCGGCTTTGTCTACCAGTTTCATCATCTGCTCACGGAGTTCACCGCGCTGGAGAACGTTGCCATGCCGTTGTTGATCCGTGGCAGCGCGCCGGCAGCGGCCAGGGATGCGGCGGCGGCGATGCTCGGCCGCGTCGGGCTTGGCCATCGTGAGGCGCACAAGCCGTCCGAACTCTCCGGCGGCGAGCGCCAGCGTGCCGCGATCGCGCGGGCATTGGTGACGCATCCGGCCTGCGTGCTCGCCGACGAGCCGACCGGGAATCTCGACCGACAGACCGCAGAAGCCGTCTACGACCTGATGCTGGAATTAAACGCCGAGATTGGCACCAGCATCGTTATCGTGACCCATGATCCGACGCTGGCGGGGCGCGCTGATCAGGTCTGGCGGTTGGACGAGGGGCGGTTGGTCGAGGCCGTCTGAGGCGGACGCGCCGCCGCTGAATCAGGTGCGCGAACCGGCTCTCGAGGACGCGACCAGGGCTCGGCGGCCAGCTCCCGAACTAGAGCCTGAGCCTGCTTCTGAACCTGCTCCGGCGCCAGCTCAGGACAAGGGCTCGGCGACAGGCCCGGGGCTGGCGTCGGTCGGTCTTGGCTTTGCGCTCGGTGCTGGGAGCTATTTCCTCGCCAGCGAGCCGGCGCCATGGCCCGCGATCCTGGCCTTGGTGCTGCTCGTGCTGCTGCTCGTAGTGCTGCGCTTACTCAGCGGGCGCGTGCTGCATCGGCTCGCTTGGCCGCTGGTTGGGCCACTGATGGGGCCACTCGCGGCCTTGGTGCTCGGTTTCTGTTGGTCGCATCTTTGGGTCTGCGCGGTACTGTGCGAGCCGTTTCCAGATGCGCTGGCGCAGCAGGATCTGACCCTCGTCGGACGCATCGCCTCGCTGCCCGATGCCACGGCCGAGCGCACGCGCTTCTTGTTCGAGGTCGAGCGCCTGAGCCAGGCTGGCGAGCCGGTCGAGGTCACCGGCCGCGTGCGCCTCTCTTGGTACCAGGATGCACCGGCGCTGATGGCAGGTGAGCGTTGGCGCTTCACGGCGCGCCTCAAGCCACCGCATGGCTTCGTCAATCCCGGCGGCTTCGACTATGAGCGCTGGCTGTTTCGGCAACGCATCAAGGCGACCGGCTATGTGCGCGCCGAGCCAGCATCGCAGCGGCTCGCGTCAGACGCTGGGCGCTACTGGCTGGATCGCTGGCGACAGCACCTGCGCGAACGTCTGCAGCAGGCCTTGCCCGAGGGGGTTGGCGCGGCCTTACTGCCAGCGCTGGTGATTGGCGATCGCGGCGCGCTGACGCCGGCGCAATGGGATGTGCTCTCGCGCACCGGAACCTCGCATCTGGTCGCGATCTCCGGGCTGCATGTCGGCTTGGTCTCGGGTGCCCTGTTTCTGTTGGTGAGGCGCGCTTGGGCCTTGCTTCCTGGCTTGGCGCTATGGATCGCGGCGCCGCGTGCAGGGGCGCTAGCCGCGCTCGCGGCGGCTTTCGGCTATGCGGCGCTGGCGGGTTTCGCGGTCTCCACCCAGCGCGCCTTGGTGATGCTGGCGGTGGTGCTGATCGCCGTGGTCGCGGGTCGCACCTTGCGTGCCGGGAGCGCGTTGCTACTGGCGCTGGCGGCGGTGCTCTTGGTCGATCCGGCGGCGGTATTGGACTACGGCTTTTGGCTCTCGTTCGGCGCCGTTGCCGTGCTGTTCTACGCGCTCGGTTGGCGGCTCGGGCCACCGGGCTGGATCGCGCGCTGGGGCGCGGCGCAATGGGCGGTCGCGCTCGGGCTGTTGCCGCTACTGATCGCCTTCTTCGGCCAGGCCTCGCTGATCGCGCCGTTGGTGAATCTGCTCGCGGTGCCGCTCTTCGGGCTCTTGTTGCCGGCCATCCTGCTCGCGACCCTGGCGTTCTTGCTCAGTGGCTGGAGCTGGCCGCTGCACGCCGTCGACGGGCTACTGACGCAAGGCTATGCGCTGCTCGCTTGGGCGGCGGATCTGCCTTGGGCCACGCTCATGCTCGGCGGCCGGCCGGGCTGGGTCTGGCTGATCGCCGGTGTGGGCACCCTGTTGTTGCTGGCACCGCGCGGCATCCCCGGCGGTGGGGGCGGGGCGGGGCTGCGCGGGCGGGTGGGGCGGGGCCCCCCGGCGGCGCCGGCGCCGGCGCCCGGTGAGCTGCAGGTCACGCTCTTGGATGTCGGCCAAGGCCTCGCCGGCGTGCTGCGCACCCATCGCCATACGCTGGTCTACGATACCGGACCGCGCTTTCGCAGTGGCTTCAATACCGGCGAGGCGGTGATCGCGCCCTATCTGCGGCACCGGGGCATCGACAGCATCGATCTGCTGATCATCTCGCACGCGGATCTGGATCACGCCGGCGGCCTGCAAGGGCTGCTGGCCTCGGTGAAGGCGCGGCGCATCCTCAGTGGTGAGCCCGAGGAGATTCGGGCCGAGATCGGGGCTGAGGGCGAGAGCGAGGGCACAGGCGCGCCGAGCGCACTCCTCGTCGATGTCCCCGTGGATGCCTGTCAACGCGGTCAGCGCTGGCATTGGGATGGCGTCGACTTCGCGATCCTGCATCCCGTGGATGCGACCGGGAGCGGCAATAATCGCTCGTGCGTGCTGCAGGTCTCGGTGGGCGAGACCGCGCTGCTCTGGCCCGGAGACGCGGAGGCCAAGGTTGAGCGGCAGTTGCTGCACCGCGATGGTGGCGCCTTGGCTGCCGAGGTGCTGATCGCGGCCCATCATGGCAGCGCGAGTTCGACCACGGCGCCTTTTCTGGCTCGGGTGTCGCCGCAGCTGGTGCTCTTTGCCATGGGTTGGAAGAACCGCTACGGTTTTCCGGCCGCGTCCGTGCGCGAGCGCGTGATCGCATTAGGCGCTGACGGCCTGGACACGGCGAGCGCGGGTGCCATTGAGCTATCGGTCGATCCGCTGGCGGGGCTGCGCTTGGAACGTCCCTATCGCGAGCAAGCGGATCGGCTTTGGCGTCATCATCCCGCGCCCGCGATCCCGCCTCGGAGCAGCCCATGAGGCATCCGCTCGGCGCGAGCAGCGGAGCGCGAGGAGGGGCACGGGGCAGGGCGACCGCCGGGGCAAGACGGGTCGCCGCTGTCAGTGCTCAGGCCAAGGTGATCCCAGCCCGATGGTTTTGCAGTGCGTTATGATGCCCGGTCTGGTCTCATTGACTCACTTGCGTTGCGAGGCAACCCCCTAGTGCTCGATCTGCTGAAGGCCGGTGGCTGGCTGATGGTACCAATCCTGCTGTGCTCAGTGGCCGCCATGGCCATCATCATCGAGCGTTTCTGGGCCTTGCGCCGCCAGCGCATCATGCCGGATGGCTTGGTGACCCAGATCTGGCAGTGGCAGCAACGCCAACAGCTCGACGATGAACGCATCGATGCCATCCGTCGGGGCTCGGCGCTCGGCCGGATGTTGGCCGCCGGACTGGTCAACCGCTTCCACGCGCGCGAGGTGATGAAGGAGGCGATTCAGGATACCGGCCGCCATGTGGTTTCCGGGATGGAGCGTTACCTGAGCACGCTTGGCACCATCGCTGCGGTGACGCCCTTGCTCGGGCTCTTGGGCACCGTGATTGGGATGATCGATGTGTTCAGCGTCATCATGGACGTCGGCGTCGGCGATCCCGGTGTGCTCGCTGGCGGTATCTCGCAGGCCTTGATCACTACCGCCGCCGGGCTCTCGGTGGCCATTCCGGCGCTGATGTTCCATCGCTATTTCATCAGCCATGTGGATAAGCTAGTGGTCGGCATGGAGGAACAGGCGCTGCGCCTGATCGAGGTGATGCAGGGAGAGCGCGAGGCCAGCGATGGTGAGATGCCGTGAACCTGCGCCCGCATCGCCGCGAGATCCCCGAGATCAATCTGACACCATTGATTGACGTCGTCTTCCTGCTGCTGATCTTCTTCATGGTCACGACCAGCTTTCGCGACGAGGGGCGGCTGCGATTGCAGCTCCCGGAGGCGGATGCCGAGGCGGTGCCGGCCGAGGAGATCGAGCTGGTCGAGGTGATGATCGACCGCGCCGGGCGTTTCTATGTCAACCGCCAGGCGCTGGCCGGCAACGATCTCGAGACGCTGCAACGGGCGCTGCGCGACGCGGTGGGCGCCGAGCGCGGGCTGCCGGTGGTGATCAAGGCCGATGCGCGCACCCCGCATCAGGCGGTGATGACCGTGCTCGACGCAGCCGGCCAGTTGGGGCTGACGCAGGTGGCGTTTGCGGCCAGTCAGCGCCCGGTCGACGCAACGACGGAGCCCACGCCATGACCTCGGCAACCGGCGTCGGTGCCGTCTTCAGCCGGCCGGGCGAGGCCTCGGCTCGCCTGATCTATCGGCGCCTGCTGGGCTATGTGCATCCGTACCGGAAGATGTTCGCGATCGCAATCGTTGGCATGCTGATCTTTGGACTGACCGAGCCCCTGTTCGCGGCCATGATCAAACCGCTGCTCGATGGCAGTTTCGTCGAGCGCGACCCGAACGTGGTGCGCCTGATGCCGTTCGTGCTGGTCGGCATCTTCCTCGTGCGCGGCCTGGCGGGTTTCGTCAATACCTATTGCTTGAAATGGGTGGGGCGCCGTGTGGTAGCGGATCTGCGCCAGCAGATGTTCGACCATCTGCTGCGGGCCCCGGCGCGCTATTACGATCACCATGGCTCTGGCCAGATCATTGCCAAGTTCACCTATAACGTCGAGAACGTCGCCAATGCGTCCACCTCGGCCTTGACGACGTTGGTGCGCGATGGCTTCACGGCGCTGGCGTTGATCCTCTACATGCTCTATATCGACGCCGCGCTCTCGGCCATCTTCCTGCTGGTCGCGCCAGCGATGGCGGTGGCCATCAAGTATGCGACCAAGCGTTTTCGCCACTATGGCAAACGGGTGCAGGAGCGCATGGGCTCGCTCTCGCACGCAGCGCAAGAGGTGATCGAGGCGCATCGAGTGGTCAAGGCGTTCGGCGGCGAGGACTACGAGAACCGCCGGTTCACCGCCGTGAACGAGAAGACCCGCTCCTTGCAGATGAAAATCGTCGCCACTGATTCGATCAGCGTGCCCCTGGTGCAGTTGATCGCCGCCATCGCCATCGGCGTCATCGTCTATCTCTCGACGCTGCAGGGCCTGCGCGAGGACATCACGGTCGGCACTTTCATGTCGTTCATCGTCGCCATGGGCCTGCTGCTGCCGCCAGTGAAACGGCTGACGGCGGTGAACTCGCATCTGCAGCGTGGGATCGTCGCCGCCGAGAGCCTGTTCGAGCTGATCGATAGCGAGATCGAGACCGATACCGGCGAGCAGGTGCTGACGCGCGCCGAGGGACGGGTCGAATACCGGGAGGTGACCCATGCCTATGATCCGAGCAAGGGGCCGGTGCTCGAGGATCTGAATCTGGTCATCGAGCCTGGACGCAGCGTGGCGCTGGTCGGGCGCTCGGGCAGCGGCAAATCGACCATCGCCAGCCTGCTGCCGCGTTTCTATGATCCCACCGAGGGGCAGGTGTTGATCGATGGCGTCGATCTCCGGCAGCTGACCCTGGCCAGTCTGCGCGCGCAGATCTCGCTGGTGACCCAGGACGTGATGCTGTTCAACGACACCCTGGCCAACAACATCGCCTATGGTCAGCAGGGCTCAGCGAGCCGTGCCGAGATCGAACGCGTCGCCGAGGCGGCGCACGCGACCGAGTTCATCAACGCCTTGCCGCAGGGGCTGGACACCCTGGTCGGCGATCGTGGCGTGCTGCTCTCGGGCGGTCAGCGCCAGCGCGTCGCGATCGCCCGCGCGATGCTCAAGGATGCGCCGATCCTGGTGCTGGACGAGGCGACCTCGGCGCTGGATACCGAGGCCGAGCGCCATATCCAAGCCGCCTTGTCGGCCTTGATGCGGCATCGCACGACGCTGGTGATCGCGCATCGCTTGTCGACCATCGAGCATGTTGACGAGATTCTGGTGCTGGACGCCGGTCGCATCGTCGAGCGTGGGACGCACGCTGAGCTGATTGCGCGCGGGGGGTACTATGCCCGCCTACACCGGATGCAGTTCGCCGAGGTCGGGGTTGAACCCGACTAACCTGAATGCCGCCCAGCGCGCACGGCGATCTGGACGCTTTGCCGGCTCGCGGCACTTGGCGAGGGCGGCCGTGAAGGGGTTCGCGCGTCGCCTCGCATCGACGCTGGCGCGGCTGTCGGAACAGGTCTGGTATCAGGGACACTGGCTCGGCACCTTACTGGCGCCGCTCGGCTGGCTGTACTGTGCCATCGCGCGCTTGCGGCGCTGGGCCTATGCGCGCGGCTGGCTGGCGTCTTATGCGGTGTCCGTGCCGGTCATTGTGGTCGGTAATCTGACGGTTGGCGGGACCGGCAAGACGCCGCTCGTGCTCTGGTTGGCCGAGCACCTGATCGCGCGCGGCGAGCGGCCAGGGATCGTGCTGCGTGGGTATGGCGCGCAAGGGAGCGGGCAAGAAAGCTGGCAAGGGGACGAGCGAGGCGGCAAGACATCGCGACGGCCGCGTCGGGTGACAGACGATGCCGACCCTAGTGAATTCGGCGACGAGGCGGTGTTGCTCGCTCAGCGTGCCCGTTGCCCGGTGGTGGTCGGTCGCGATCGGGTGGCCGCCGCACGCGCCTTGGTCGAGGAGTTTGGTTGCAATCGTGTGCTGAGCGACGATGGACTGCAGCATGAGCGGCTGCGGCGGCAACTCGAGATCCTGGTCGTGGACGGGCTGCGCGGCTTCGGCAATGGTCGCTGCCTGCCCGCAGGTCCGCTGCGCGAGCCGATTGCGCGCCGCCATGACGTCGATCTGGTGATCGGTAACGGCGGACCCGGCGCTGATGGGATCGCCGACGCCGATGGGGTCGCCAACACCGATGGATTCCAGATGCAACTGGAGCCGGGGGCGGCGGTGAACCTGCGCGATCCGGCCTGTCAACGCGCGTTGGCAAGCTGGGTCGGGCAGCCCGTGACAGCGGTTGCCGGCATCGGGCATCCACAGCGCTTCTTTGCGATGTTGCGCGGGTTCGGGTTCGGGCTCGAGATCGAACCGCGCCCCTATCCGGATCATCATCGGTTCAGTGCTGCCGATCTCGAACAATGGCCCAAGGGGCCGGTGTTGATGACCGAGAAGGACGCGGTGAAGTGTCGCACATTTGCGGGGCCCGATCAGTGGTTCGTGCCGGTGACGGCGGTTCCTGAAGCGGCCTTCGTCGACGCACTGGATGCGGCACTGGATCGGCTTGGGGATTTTCCTGGAGGTCCTGATGATTGAGCAGAAGGAGACGCACGTTCCCCACTTTCGCGTCGTGATCCCGGCCCGCTATGGCGCCACCCGCTTGCCGGGCAAGCCGCTGATCGAGATCGGCGGGCGGCCGCTGATCGGCTGGGTCTGGGAGCGCGCGCGTGCCAGCGCGGCGGTTGAGGTGTTGATCGCGACCGATGATGCGCGCATCGCCGAGGTCTGCGCCGGTTTCGGCGCCGAGGTGGTGATGACGCGCTCGGATCACTGCAGCGGCTCGGAGCGGCTCGCCGAGGTCGCCGAGCGTCGGGGCTGGGAGCCGGAGGCGATCATCGTCAACCTGCAGGGCGATGAGCCGGGGATTGCGCCGATGCTGATCGATCAGGTTGCGCGCGGCCTGGCCGAGCATGCGGATGCGGGTCTGTCGACCCTGGCCTGCGGCATCGAGGACGCCGAGGCGCTGTTCGATCCGCATGTGGTCAAGGTGGTGACCGATGGCCAGGGCTATGCGCTCTATTTCACCCGGGCACCGGTACCCTGGCATCGCGATGCGTTTCTACGGGATCGCAGTCGACTGCCCGAGGGCGTCCCTTTCCTTCGCCATATCGGTCTCTATGCCTACCGTGCGGGGTTCCTGGCGCGCTATATCGGCTGGCCAGCGGCGCCGCTCGAGCAGGCCGAATCGCTGGAGCAGTTGCGCGTGCTCTGGCGGGGCGAGCGCATCCATGTCTCGCTGGCCGCGATGCCGCCGGGTCCTGGGGTGGATACGCCGGATGATGTTCAGCGCGTGAAGGCGTGGCTGCAGGTCAACGCGCGTGGGTAGCGTTAAGGCTGTCGAGAAGATGCACGAGTTCGTCGGAGAATTCGCCCTGAGCGCCGTGGATCGGTACCTCGATGTGCTCGTTGGCGCGGAACACCGCTTGGCCAAACTGGTCGGTCTGGATCGGCGGTAGCTGATCAAAGGCCTCGAGAACCAAATGGCCTTGGTCGCTGTCGCTCTCCGCGAGGATCTCGACGATCCGGCAATCGCGACCGAAGTAGCAGCAATTGCGGCCGATCAGTGCGCGCAAGCGTTGGGTGAAGGCATTGTCGGTCATCGGCATTCTCGAACGTCAATCCTGAGTATTGAAACTGTCCTATATGGTTGCAGGCGTCACAAAAAAAAATGCCCCGCAAAGATGCGGGGCAATTCACCACTGAGGAGGTCAGAGGACGGAAAGGCAGAGAGGGAGGTTTCCGCCTCGCCTTTGACGATGCAGTATCGATGCCAACTTTTTTGGCTTCGTGTCTCGACTAATCAACTTGCCGATCCCAGGCGTTCGGGCGAAGGGCGGCGGCGATAAACCCTATGAACACACATGGAATCGAAGGGGGACGAGCGGGTACCGATTGGATCAGACCCGCTCGTATTTGCACCAAAGAGGTGCGCTGTGGCCTCGACCCTGTTCGCGCCGCCCGCAAGAACTCCCATGCACCAGGATCAACTCACGATGAAAGAACCGATGAAACAACGCTTTCACCCTCGTATCCGTGTGCTGTTCGTGTGCATGGGTAATATCTGCCGATCGCCAACAGCGCAAGGGGTGTTCGCCAAGCGCGTGATCGAGGAGGGCTTATCGCACCTGATCGAGATCGATTCCGCTGGCACCCATGCCTATCACGTCGGTGAGCCGCCGGATGCGCGGGCGCGCGAGACGGCTCAGCGGCGCGGGATCGATCTCTCGCGCCAGCGCGCACGACGGGCGGTTGCTGAGGATTTCGAGCGCTTCGACTATGTCCTGGCGATGGACAAGGCGAACTATCGGGCGCTGTCGGCGCTCTGCCCGCCAGGCTTCGAAGAGCGGCTGCACCTGTTCATGGACTATGCGCCACAGCTCGGACAACGCGAGGTACCGGACCCCTACTATGGGGGCTCGAATGGCTTTGAGGCCGTGTTCGATATGGTCGATGCGGCCTCGCGTGGCCTGCTCGAGGCGATTCGCCGTGAGCATCTCACTCGTGCTTAGGCCGAACTTGTCCGTGCCTAGGCCGAGCTTGTGGCCGCCGATGCGCTGCTGAGACTGTCGTAGGCGATGGGCTCGAGCGCGCGCGCGAGATCGCGCTCGAGGTCGTGAGCGAGGGCAAGCTCGATGTCGCGCGGATGGATGCCGATGCGGATCGGCAGCCCCTGGTGTCGGGCGCGCCGCCAATTCCAGCGATTCCAGAGCCGCAGGATCGGTGCCCGGAGCGCATGGTCGGCCTCGTAGCCGAGCAGCGGGAGGGGCTGCACGCGCTCGGCGGCGGCATTGATGACCCCATCGAAACGTTCATAGAGCGAGAATGGACAGGTTTCGCGCAGGCGCGCGAGCGAGATCTGGCCCATGGCCCAGGCCGGCGGGACATAGAGCGCGGGCGGCTCCAAGCCGTGATCGCCGAACCAGGCATGGCAGCGCTGGATCAGCGCGATGATGCCGGCCTCGTCGAGCGCCAGATGCTCGGCGACGCGGCGCGATAGGAACAGGCCGTGTAGCCGATGATAGAGGCCACCAAACGCCTCGGCCCGATGCCGCCAGCCATGTCCGGCGAGCTGATAGCCATCGCGCTCCAGACTGCGCAGGGTCGCCAGCGCGGGGCGGTCCCAGTCGCGGCCGGGCACCACGAGCAGGGTGATCGGCGCCCGTTGATGATGCTCGAGTCGCTTCAGGGTGCGTTGCACCGCCGGTAGCGTTTCTGGCATCAGATCGTGGACCGAGATCAGCGCTTTCGGTGGCGGCGCTGACGCTGGCAGGGTTTCGGAGGCCTTCATAGTGCTCGAACTCGAGCAGCAGGCCGCAGATGCGCTGTTGGTCGCTGCTCAACGGTCTTCATACTGCTCGAGCCCGCGTGGGTCTTGATCGCGCAGCACCGAGAGCCAGTGACGCAGATTGCGGTCATTGATCTCGCGCGCGGCCTCGCGTCCGAGCACGGCCTTGCGCTCGAGCATGCTGCGATCCAGGGCGCAGACGCGCTCGAGGACGGTGGAGAGCGTTTCGTCATCGCGCATCTGAAACAGCGCGCGATTGAGCAGATCCCAGCTCAGGATGCCGCACTGCGAAGAGACCACCACCAAACGCCCGCGCGCTAAGGCCTCGAGGGCGATGGTGCCGAAGGATTCGATGGTCGAGGGTAGCACCAGCAGGTCAGTCTGATCGATCAACGGCAAGATCTGCTGGCGTCGGACCCAACCGACATACTCGAGATTCGGTAGCCGCTCGGCCTCTTGCTGGACCCATTCACGCAGCGGACCATCGCCGGCGATCTGGAATTGAAGCCGGGGAATGGCTTCGGCGGCTTCGATCACGGCGCCGAGATTCTTCTCCGGCGCGAGACGGCCGGCGAAGAGCACGCGCTCGATCCGCGCTCGCAATGGGCTCACGGGCTCATCAAGGAAGCGTTTCGGGATCGGCGTGCCCATGAGCCCCACCTTCGTCGCGCCGATGGAGCGGGCAACCTCGAGCATGTCGTCGGAGTTCGCCAACACCAGATGGCTGGCCTTGAACAGCGCGCGATGACAGTGGTTGAGATAGGTCTGGGCGAGAATGCCAAACAGACGCCAATGGTTGTTCAGCGCCGCCAGTCGCTCGAAATGGGTATGGAAGCCGACCACGAGCCGCGCCTCGTAGCGGCGCGCGAACAGCAAGCCGAGCATCGCGTAGGGGCCAGGCGTCGGGATGATGATCGCATTCGGGTTCAGGCGCGCCAGCCGGCGCCCGATCAGCTTGGGACGCGGGATCAGGAAGCGTTGGGTCGGGTCGCCTGGCATCGGCATCGCCAGGCCGCCGTGCCATCTGCTCGCTCGATAGCGTGGCGAGATCAATTCCACCTTGGCGCCGATCGCCTTCAGATGCTCGGCGAGATCCTGATAGTAGGTGCCGACGCCGTTGCGCTCGGGTGCCGCGTCGGAGATGATCGCGACCCGCAGTCCACGCGCATCGATGGCAGGCGCTTGGTCGAGCGTGGGCGAGGACATGGGAACAGGTGGCAGGGAGGAGTTCAGCATGAGGCGACCCGAGGCTCGAGCACGGCGGTTTGCGAGGTCGCCGCCGCAAGCACCGGATGACGATAAGCAGCCGCAAAGCGCTCCGCGAGCGTGGCCGGCGTGAGGCCAAACTGCTCAAGGCTATAGTGATGCTTGCTTTGATAGCGCCGAGCCTGGCTATCCTCGCGCGCGAGCACCTGCGCAAAGTCGGCTGAAAGGGTAAGCCCGAAGCGTTGATAGACCGTTGTGAGCGTTTGCCCCAGATGGCCACGCAGATCCCGCATGCCGAGCGCGGCGTGCCGATCCTCCGGTAACCGTTCGCGGAGTTGATCCAGGTTCTCGTAGTAGAACGCCAACTGGGCGGTCAGGCGTTGGCGCACCGGTTGGCTATCGGCGGGCACCCCGAAGAACGCGAGTCCAGGGCCGATCGAACTCAGCTGCGAGGGGACCGTTTCGAGCGGATCGCGCAGGCTGACGAGGAAGCGGGCATCGGCAAAACGTTCAGCGAGACTCCGCGCCCAGGGCGCGAAGGCGGCATTCTTCGAGAGCAGCCGTTTCTCGGGGCCATGCACATAGAGATGGCGTTTGAGACAGCTCTCGTAGAAATCGAGCAGGCGCCGGCGCTCGGCGGGATCGAGGTCGGCATCGAAGCGCCCGACCCGCCAGATGTGCTCGAAACCGGGGAAGGGCAGCGCGAGGATGAAGCAGGACAGGACCGGCATCAGCGCGAAATAGTCCTCCTCCGGTGTCGTCAGCCCCATCGGATGGACCTCATCGAGCCCGGCGAAGGCGCGGCGCTCGATCCGCCGCAGCAGGCGCGCGATCGGGGCCCCGATCGCGCGATCCAGCCGCGCGAGTCCGAGGAAGAACAAGCGCTGCGTTACCGATGGGGCGAACAGGCATTCCCAGGTGCGGAAGGTGGTGAACTGGCGGTCCTGCGCCAGCACCTGATGCAGCCGCGTGGTGCCGCTGCGCGGCACGCCGAGCACGAACAGCGGCGCCTCGACCGACACCCGCCGCCAGCCGCGAAAGAAGAGGTCGTCGAGCAGGAAGCCGAGCCAATGCAGGGCTTGGCCGAACGCGAACAGCGGCAAGAAGCCCATCATTAACAACACGCGCCGCGCGCGTAGCGGCGCTTGGCCATCGGGCGAACGGCTCAGGCTCGCTCCAACGAGACCGATGAAGCGCTTGGTCGAGATCAGGAAGAACTCAAGCATGGCAGGCGAGATCGGTCTCGGTATTGAACGGAGCGGGCGCGGCGGCGAGCAGCCATTCATCTTAACCTAGCTGGCGCTCAAATCGAAGACGCTAGTGTGAGTCCCTTGGGTCTGTGTCTCCGCTCTGAGGTTGCGGTTGCGGCTTCGTCTCCGCGCCCTCGCTCTTGGCCGGGGTGGCGATCGGCTGGCTGGGCTTAGAATCCGTCTCCATCGCTTGGGACGAGGCCGGTGCGGCTTGGGTCGCGGCCGGCGCAGCGGTAGGCTGCCTGAGCTCGGAGTCTGGCTTGGCGGACGGTTGGCGCTCGGCTTCGGCGGGCGGTGTCGTGCTTGCGCGACTGGTCGCTTCGCTCACCTTGTCGTTGGTCGCTTCCGTCGCCTGGTTGCCGGCCTTGGCGTCGGTCTGCTGCGACAGGCGTGTCTTATCTTGCTGAGCTTGCACGGGAGGGGCAGGGACTGTTGGAGCGGACGCGGTCTCGCCGGCGGCTTGCTCAGAAGACTTAGGCTCGGAAGACTTAGGCTCGGAGGGCTTGGACTGGAAAGAAGCGTCCGCGCTCGCCGATGTATCGGAGGCCGTTGATGCATCGTTTTGCGTGTCACCGCTGGTGCTGGTGCCTTCGCTATGCTCACTCCGCCGCCGACTGCGGCCGCCGCGTCGACGTCGGCTTGAGCGTGTCCGGCTCGTCGATTTGCCTTCGCCTTCTTCTGTCGCGGCTTCGGTACGCTCGTCATCGGACGATTGATCGGTCGCCTCGGTGGACGCAGCGGCAGCCGCGCTTGCCGCGCGCGCTTTCACCGGCTCGTGCCCGGATGCGCTCACATCGGTCGCGACCAAAGCTCTGGATGTGGATTCAGCACCTGTGGCCGAAGGCCTCGCCTGTGTCGAGGCCTGCGACTCAGTCTGAGCGGCCCCTGTGCCGCTTGCGCCCTCTGCCGTTGGAGCGGTGCTCTCGCCGTTTGCCTGAGGGCGTCGGCCACGACCACCTCGCGAACCGCGCCGGGAGCTGCCGCGCCGACTCTGACCGCTGTTTTGTCCGCTATTCTGGCCAGCGCTCTGACCGCTACTTTCGCCGCTACTTTGGCCGCTGCTCTGCCTGCCACCATCGCCCGATGAGCCCGAGGACGAACGCTGCTCCCCGGATGAGCGGGTAGCACTATCCGTGTCCGCGCTCGCCTTGCTGGAGCGGGAGCCAGTGTCGGAGCTGGAGCCGGTACCATTTCCGCTGCCGCTGCCGCTGCCGCTGCCGCTGCCGCTGCCGCTGCCCGGCGAGGTTGAGCGATCGGCCTGACCATCATCGGGCTGGGCATTCGCCCGGCGCGGGCGGCGCTCGCCGCGCTGATTGCGCGTGCCTTGGCTACCTCGGCGGCTGTCACCCTTCGAGCTGCGGGCATCTGCGGTGCCTGCGGCTGAGCGCTCGGCCCGTGGACCAGCCGCGTTCGCGCGACCTGTCGCGGTTGCCGAGCGATCGCCCGCCGACGCGCCATCCTGCGATTGATCGGGCGGAATCGCGAAGAGGGTGGTCCAGATCCGCTTGAGCACGCTTTCGGTGCGCCGGCCTTGCTCGCTGGCGCTGCCGGCTGTCTCGTCGGCTGCATCAGTGTCGGGCTGCTCGTCATCGGCCGGATCGCGACGCTGTGGTGCCGGCATCGAGGGGGCTAGGGCCTTGACCGCAGGCTCCTCCGGACGCGGGATGCTGTGTGGACGCGCGAAGGCCGGCTCGGTCGCATCTGGGTGCACCGCGAGATCGTAGCTGAGTTCGCCATCGCTCAGGCGTTCGGCATCTTGGGCGCGGATGCGCTCGATCTGGAAATCGGGCGTGTCCATGTGCCGATTTGGGATCAGCACCACGTCGACCTTCTGGCGCTCTTCGATCTGCACGATCATGAGCCGCTTCTCGTTGAGCAGGAAGGTCGCGACCTCGACCGGCAGCTGCGCGATGATGCGCGAGGTCCGGTCTTTCATCGCCTCTTCCTCGACGATGCGCAGCACCGAGAGCGCCAGGGATTCGACTCCGCGGATGGTGCCCTGACCCTTGCAGCGCGGACAGACCAACTGGCTGGACTCACCGAGCGAGGGGCGCAGGCGCTGGCGTGACATCTCCAAGAGCCCGAAGCGCGAGATACGCGCGACCTGCACCCGCGCGCGGTCGTGCTTGAGCGCATCGCGCAGCCGGTTCTCGACCTCGCGCTGATGCTTGGCTGGGGTCATGTCGATGAAATCGATCACGAACAGACCGCCAAGGTCGCGCAGGCGCAACTGGCGAGCGATCTCGTCGGCGGCTTCCAGATTGGTATTGAACGCGGTCTCCTCGATATCGGCGCCCTTGGTGGCGCGCGCCGAGTTGATGTCGATCGAGGTCAACGCCTCGCCCTGGTCGATCACCAGCGAGCCGCCGGAGGGCAGCCGCACCTCCCGCTGAAACACCGATTCGATCTGGCTCTCGATCTGGTAGCGGGTGAACAGCGGCACCTCGTCCTGATAGAGCCTGAGTTTCTTCAGGTTGTTCGGCATCACCTGACGCATGAAGGTCTCGGCCTTCTGGTAGACGCTGCCATCGTCGACCACGATCTCGCCGATATCGACGCGCAGATGATCACGCATCGAGCGGATGATGACGTCGCTTTCTTGATAGATCAGGAAGGGCGCCTTGCGTCCCTCGTTGGAGCCTTTGATCGCGTCCCAGAGCTGCAACAGGTAATCGAGATCCCACTGCAATTCCTCGACGTTCTTGCCGACGCCGGCGGTGCGCACGATCAAGCCCATGTCCTCGGGCAGTTCGAGCTGACTCAGCACCTCGCGCAGGTCGGAGCGATCCGTCCCCTCGATACGCCGCGAGACGCCGCCGGCACGCGGGTTGTTCGGCATCAGCACCAGGTAGCGGCCGGCCAGCGAGATGAAGGTGGTCAGCGCCGCGCCTTTATTGCCGCGCTCCTCCTTGTCGATCTGCACCATGACCTGCTGACCTTCCTTGATCAGTTCCTTGATGCTGGCGCGGGTGCCCGGTTTCGAGGCATCCTGGCGGAAGTAGCCGCGCGCGATTTCCTTCAGTGGCAGGAAGCCGTGTCGGTCCGAGCCGTAGTCGACGAAGGCGGCCTCGAGGCTTGGCTCGACGCGGGTGATGGTGCCCTTGTAGATGTTGGCCTTCTTTTGCTCGCGTCCGGCGCTTTCGATATCGAGGTTATATAATTGTTGGCCATCGACAATGGCCACCCGCAACTCCTCGGGCTGAGTTGCGTTAATCAGCATTCTTTTCATCGTGTGTCGATTCTCTCGCCTTCGCGCGAGGCGCGGTCCACGGCCGGATCGTTCGGCCATGGTTGCGCGCGCAAGCGGCTTCATGTGCCGCCGCGCTCACGCAGCCGGGGCGACTCGGCTCGCGCGAGGGTCGCGCTGAGCCAGCCTACTGTGATGCCCGCGGCATGCCATAAGCACGCGCTTTCGTTTGACTTTCGGTGCCCGGCGCGGTGCGCCAAGGACCCTGTCGAGTCAGCGGCGCAGAGCCGCTGCTCGTTGAAACCTGTAGGGAGTCGGGAACGGCAGGGTGTCGCAGTGGTTGGACAATGCGCCATACTGTTGGCTTGGCGCAGGGCCGCGCAGTGGATCTGGCCCTGGATAGCAGGCACTCGGCTAGACCGACCTTGTGGGACGACCACGACTTGATCCAATGCGCTCCCCTCGGCACGCCTCCTGAATATGCGCTGCTCCTCCCCATCGCGGAGGGCGCGATACCGCACCCTCGCACACAGCGCAAGTCTCGAATGCTAGCAAGCTTTCTCGGTACCGGCAATTGACCCCGAAGTCGTCGACGAAACACCCGCGCGGCGCGCGCCCTCGGCCCGCGCCCTCGGCGCACGGCAAGTCGCGCGCCTCGGCGCTGAAGCCGCGCTCGAGTACCCACGCGGAAACGCCGGGGCGCACGCCGCCGAAGCCTACGCCAGCGCCTGAGCCAAACCGCGCCAGTCCTCGGGTCGAATGGGTCCAAGTCGACGCAGAGACCACCGGCCAGCGCATCGATAATTTCCTCTTGGCGCGTTTGAAAGGTGTGCCGCGCAGCCTCGTCTATCGGCTGCTGCGGCGCGGTGAGGTGCGCGTCAACAAGGGCCGCGCCCGCCCATCGCAGCGGCTCGCGGAGGGCGACCAGGTGCGGCTGCCGCCGCTGCGCCGACCGGAACAGGGAGCGCCCATCGCGCCCTCGGCCCGACTCCAGGATCGCCTCGCCGAGGCGCTGCTCTATGAAGACGACCTGGTGCTGGTGCTGAACAAACCCGCCGGTCTCGCCGTGCACGGCGGCAGTGGTATCAACCTGGGCGTGATCGAGAGCCTGCGCGCCATGCGCCCCGGCGCCGAGCTTGAGCTGGTGCACCGGCTCGACCGTGATACCTCCGGCTGCCTGCTGATCAGCAAGCGCCGCAGTGCGTTGCGGCGCCTGCATGCGCAGCTGCGCGATGGCGAGGTCGACAAGCGCTATCTGGCGTTGCTCTGTGGCGCATTGCCGCAAGCCGAGATCGAGGTGACCGCCGCGCTGAGCACCAACCGTGTGCGCGGCGGCGAGCGTGTGGTGCGGGTCGATCCGCGCGCTGGCAAGCCGTCGCGGACCCGCTTTCGCGTCCGCCAGCGCTTGGGTGCCTTGACCCTGGTCGAGGCCGAGCTGGAGACTGGCCGGACGCATCAGATCCGGGTGCATGCGGCCCACCTCGGCGCGGCGGTCGCGGGCGATCCCAAATACGGCGACCTGGCCACCAATGACCGTCTGGAGACGCTCGGATTGAAACGCTTGTTTTTGCATGCGGCGGCCCTGAGCTTTCGCCCACGGGAGGATCAGCCGCCCGTGCATGTCACGGCACCGCTCCCAGCGGCGTTGGAGGCGGTCTTGAAACGACTCGAGGAGACACCTTGGACCTGATCATGGACCTAAGCAGTAAGGCAGCCTTGGGGCTGCAAGAGATCGAACTTGTCGTGTTCGATTGGGATGGAACCCTGATGGATTCGGAAAGGCGCATCGTGGCGAGCATGCAGGCGGCCTTCACGGATCTCGGTCTCGCGTCGCCGTCCTCGGCCGCCGTGCGCGAGGTCATCGGCCTCGGGCTCGAGGAGGCCATCCGGCGCCTGCCCGGGTTCGACAGCGAGGATGCGCTCGCGGAACTCATCGCCCGTTATCGACACCAGTATCTGGTCGCCGATGCCACCCCAACGCCGCTCTTCGACGGCGCCAAGGCACTGATCGAGGGCCTCCACGCCCAGGGTCGGCTGCTGGCGATCGCGACCGGCAAGAGCCGCTGCGGGCTGGATCAAGCCCTGGATCAAACCGGGTTGCGGCCTTGGTTTCATGCCACGCGCTGCGCCGAGGAGACCTTTTCCAAGCCGCATCCGGGGATGCTGCATGAACTCATGGACGAACTCGGCGTCACGCCCGCCGTCACCCTGATGATCGGCGACACCGACTACGATCTCCAGATGGCGCACAATGCCGGCGTGCGGGTGCTCGCGGTCGGCTATGGCACGCAGATGCCGGAACGGCTGCTCGCGCTGCAACCGCTGGCCTGTGCGCCCTCGATCGCCGTGCTCTCGGATTGGCTGCTGCGCTGACCCTTCACTCCACTCCTGACTGCCGTCGCACACCGAATACAATGAAGCTACCCTCCTGGATCAGCCGCTGGACACGCGCTGAGCGTGCTCACCGCGACCCGATGCCGGTCACCGACGACCCGCACTGGGAGCGTGCCCTGATCAACCGGCTCGCGGTCGAGTTCCTGCGTCAGCAACGGCGCTCGCGACGCTGGGGCCTGGTGCTCAAAGTCGGTCTGCTCGCCTATGTCATCCTGCTCTCGGCGACGCTCGTCCTCGACGGCCTCGGCGACTCGATGGGCGCGACCAGCGAGCACGCGGCGGTGATCAAGATCGAAGGGCTGATCGCGGACAAGACCAGCGCGAGCGCGGAGCGCATCATCAAGGGGCTGCATCAGGCGTTCGAGGCGGACAAGGTCAAGGCCATCATCCTGAGCATCAACAGCCCCGGTGGCAGCCCGGTCCAGTCCGGCTATGTCTTCGACGAGATCCTCCGCCTGCGCGACCGCTATCCAGACATACCGGTGTACGCCGTCGCCGCCGATGTCTGCGCCTCCGGGGCCTACTACATCGCCAGCGCCGCCGATGCGATCTACGTCGACCGGGCGACCCTGATCGGCTCCATCGGTGTGCGCATGGATAGCTTTGGCTTCCAGCGCGCGCTCGATGAACTCGGCATCCAACGCCGCCTGCTCACCGCCGGCGAGCACAAGGGCATCCTCGATCCCTTCTCGGATTTCGACGACTGGGACCGGGAGTTCATCCAAGGCTTGTTGGACAACCTCCATCAGCAGTTCATCACTGCCGTCAAGGAAGGTCGCGGCGATCGCCTCCAGGGCGGCGATGAGCTGTTCAGCGGGCTGTTCTGGACTGGCCAGGAGAGCCTCGAACTTGGCCTCAGCGATGGTCTTGGCAGTGCCGCCTCTGTCGCCAGGGAGATCGTCGGCACCGAAAAGGTGATCGACTACAGCCAGCAGCGCGATCTGCTCGAGCGCTTTGCCGAGCGTGTCGGCACCACGTTTGCCAACCGGCTCGTCGAGCTGACCGGCGCGTCCGTGCCCTCCCTCAGATAGGGCAGAGATCCGACAGGCCCTGGATGTACAGTGCCGGATCGAGCACCAGCACCCGCCGCCGCAGCGCGCTCAGGCGCTCCTGATGAGCCAGCGACGCAGCTGCTCAAGGTCGTGATAATCCAGCTCGGAAGGCACGGTGATTGGCGTGGGTCGGGGCTGATGCCGATGCCGGGATCAGGGTTTAGGCGCGCAGCGGATCGACCCCGGCCAAGCGCAGCAGCGCGGCGAGTTGAATCAGCGGTAGTCCGATCAGGCTGGTTGGATCATCGCCCTCGAGACGCTCGAACAGCGCGCTGCCGAGCCCCTCCGATTTGAAGCTGCCGGCGCAGCCGAAGGGCTGTTCGCGATCGACGTAACCGGCGATCTCGGCCTCGGAGAGTGTCCGGAACCAGACGCGATAGGGCTCGCAACAGACCTCGGCCCGGTCGTTGGCGGCGTCGTAAAGGCAGAGACCAGTCTGAAACGCGACCTTGCGGCCGGACGCCGCGCGTAGTTGTTCGAGCGCCCGTGTGCGGGTGCCGGGTTTGCCGAGCACCTGGTCGCCGAGGCAGGCGACCTGATCCGAGCCGATGATCAGCGCCTCCGGAAACCGGGGCGCGACGGCGCGAGCCTTGGCCTCGGCGAGGCGCTGGACCAGCACCTGCGGCGGCTCGTCGCCGAGCCGGGTCTCGTCACAGTCCGGCGCCGCCGTGGCAAACGCAAGGCCCAAGCGGGCCAGCAGCTCGCGTCGGAAGGGCGAGGTGGACGCCAGCACCAGGCTTCGCTGATGCTGATGCTGGGCGCTAGCGCCCTGAGCGTCGGTGGGGCGATGGCTGGACGCGGCGGTGTCGGCTGATCTGGTCTCGGACATTGCGCTCATCGAATCCACGCGATCAGACGCATCAGGGGATCGCCGGCGGTGGTCTCGCATTCGACCCGACCCCGCACGCTCTGGCCGAGTCGATGCACCGCGTCGGGGTCGCCGCACACCAGCGGATGCCAGTCCGGCAGCGGCTGACCCTCGGCGACCAGGCGGTAAGCGCAGGTCTCGGGCAGCCAGTAGGGCTCGGCCAAGGTCTCGGGCGTCAGTGTGACGCAGTCCGGGACGCGCGCGGAGCGATTCGCATAATCGCCGCACTGGCAGCGCTCCTGATCGAGCAGATGGCAGGCGACATCGGTGTAGTGGATGGCGCTGGTGTCCTCGTCCTCGTACTTGGTCACGCAGCACTTGGCGCAGCCATCGCAGAGCGACTCCCACTGCGCGGAGGAGAGCTGCTCGAGCGGGATACGCAGCCAAAACGCGTCGATCGACTGACGTTCGGATGACGGGCAAGGCTTGGCCATCGTTAGGCTCTGGTTGATACTGTTCATCCCGATACCTTAACCCGTTCAGCCCGATGAATTACAGCGAGGTTGCGACACCCTTCGGCATCCTTGGCGTCCGTTGGCGGGGCCAGCGGCTCAGCCGCGTGCTGCTGGCGCCTGATCTGGAGCCGGGGTGGGGACCCGATTCGGCGCCTGGTTCCGAGCCAGACCCTGAACCGGCTCTCGGCTCCAAGGAATCGGCGCCGATATTTCCGTGCGATCCGGCATCGGATTCGGGCTCGGGCTCGGGCTCGGACCGGATCGGAGCGCGCCGGCTCGCCAACGCGCCCGCTTGGCTGCGGGCCGAGTTCGAGGCCTATTTCGCCGATCCTCGCTATCGCTTCCAATGCGCCGTCGAGCCGGCTGGCACCGACTTTCAGCGCCGCGTCTGGACGCTGATCGCGGCTATCCCTGCTGGTCAGCCGCGCACCTATGGCGCGCTCGCGCGTGAACTCGGAAGCTCCGCGCGCGCCGTCGGCAATGCTTGCCGGGCCAACCCGGTACCGCTGCGCATACCCTGTCATCGGGTAGTCGCGGCCAACGGGCTCGGCGGCTTTGCCGGCGATCGCGGCGGCCGCCTGCTACGTATCAAGCGCTGGCTGCTGGCGCATGAGGCCGAGGTGCTCGCGCCGGGTGAGGGGGATCGATGAGCGCCAACGCCGATGCGGGCCTGAGAATCATCGAGGCCTTCGCCGACGCCCTCTGGCTGGAGCGCGGGCTGAGCGCGAATACGCTCGCGGCCTATCAATCGGACCTACGCGCCTTTCACCATTGGCTGAGCCGCGAGCGCCAGCGCGACCTGGTCCGAGCCCAGCGCACCGATTTACTCGACTACCTTGCACTGCTTGCGCAGCAGGGGCGCAAGCCGCGCTCGTCGGCACGGGTGCTATCCTGTCTGCGGCAGTTCTATGGGCATCTAAGACGCCAGGGCACCATCCACGAAGACCCGAGCGAGCGTGTCGACGCGCCACGGCTCGGGCGACCGCTGCCGAAGACGCTGACCGAGGCCGATGTCGAGGCCTTGCTGGGAGCGCCCGATCCCGATGATCCGCGTGGTCACCGCGATCGCACCATGTTGGAGGTGCTTTATGCGAGCGGTCTGCGCGTCACTGAGCTGGTCACACTGCGGCCGGATGCCGTCAGCTTGACCCAAGGCGTGGTGCGCATCACTGGCAAGGGCGACAAGGAGCGCCTAGTGCCGCTCGGCGAAGAGGCCACCGATTGGTTGGTGAGCTACACGCGCGGTCCGCGCGCCGTCTTGCTCGGCGCACGCGCCTGCGATTATCTGTTCCCGACCCAGCGCAGCGATTGCATGACGCGCCAGGCCTTCTGGCAGTTGATCAAACGCTACGCGGCGCTGGCCGGGATCATCAAGCCGCTGTCGCCGCATACCCTGCGGCATGCGTTCGCAACCCATCTATTGAACCATGGGGCCGATTTGCGCGTCGTACAACTATTGCTCGGCCACGCTGATCTCTCGACCACCCAGATCTATACCCATGTCGCGCGCGAACGCCTCAAGCAACTGCATGCCAAACACCATCCGCGGGCTTGATCGGGCTCGCCAACCGCCCGGGAGTAGACCTCAAGGCTCGCATGCTCTATGTTGCCCGCCTTTGTGATCGCCCGTTGTGATCACCGCCACCGCTACTGCGGCCGATCTGAATCGGTCCCTTTTGAACACATTATCGACACTGAGGACACCAGGATGACAAAGCGTTTTGGGCTTGGAATGGCCGTCGCTGCGGCGCTGTTGGTCGCCAGCACGGCGCTCAGCGCCAGCGAGGCACAGACCATCCGTGAGGCACTGGCGAAGGTGCTGCCGGATGCAAAGCCGACCAGCGTGCAGCCAACCCCGATCGATGGCCTGTTCCAGGTCGAGATCGGCCCGCAGGTGATGTACATGACCGGCGATGGCCGCTATCTGATCGATGGCGCCATCGTCGACCTCGAGACGCGCGAGAATCTGGCCGACGCGGCCCAGAACAAGGCGCGCTTGCGTGCCATCAACGCCCTCGGCGAGGACGAGATGATCGTCTTCGAGGCTCCCAACGCCGAGCACGAGATCACCGTCTTTACCGATATCGATTGCGGCTACTGCCGCAAGCTGCATCAGCAGATCGATGCCTATGCGGCGGAAGGCATCAGCGTGCGCTACCTATTCTATCCGCGCACCGGTGTGGATACCCCGTCCTACAATAAGGCCGTCGCGGTCTGGTGCGCGGACGATCAGCAAGGCGCGATGACCAAGGCCAAGAATGGCCAGCCGGTGCAGAGTCAGGACTGCAACCATCCGATCGAGCGCCACATGGAACTCGGTGAGCTGATGGGCATCCGCGGCACCCCGGCCATCGTGCTCGATAACGGTCAGATGGTGCCCGGCTTCGTTGAGCCGAAACGTCTGGCACAAGTGCTCGAACAGCAATAAACCCTGTGATGATCGTTGAGGGGATGTCTCGCGGAGGAACTGATGATGGAGATAATGCGATGGCGCTTCAGCGCCTGCCTGCTGGCCGCCATGGCCTTCCTGCTGTGCCCGTTCGCGGCCAGCGCCGACCTCGTCGAGGGACGCGACTGGCGCGCCCTGAGCGGCAGCGCTCAGGGCGCGCCAGAGGGCACCGAGATCGAGGTGTTGGAGTTCTTCTCTTACGGCTGTCCGCATTGCGCAGACATCAACTCACTGGCCAAGCAGTGGGCGGATGACCTGCCGAGCGACGTGCGCTTCGAGCGCGTGCCGGTCACCTTCGGGCGCGCGGCCTGGGAGAGCTTGGCGCGACTCTACTTCGCGCTCGATTTCGCCGATAAGCTCGACCAAGTGGATCAGGCCGTCTTTGATGCCGTGACCAAGCAGCGCACCAACCTCTATACCGAAAAGGCCGTGCTCAACTGGGTCGCCGAGCAGGGGCTCGATCGCGACGCCTTCGCCAAGGTCTACAACAGCTTCGCCGTCGAGGCGGCGCTCGCCAAGGCCAATACCTTGGCGGCCCGCTATCGCGTCGACGCGGTGCCGATGTTCATCGTCGACGGGCGCTATGTGGTTCTCAACGAGGGCGCCAAGACCCATGCCGAGCTGCTCGAGATCGCCGAGGGGCTGATCGACAAGGCCCGGCAAGCCCGGCAAGGCCAAGCCCAATCAGATTGATCGCCGCCTATGTTCCTTCGTTCATTTCGCGCCTCCGCCCTGCTGATCGCCCTCACTCTCCTTATGAGCAGCTCAATGTCGAGTCATGCCGCTGATCCTGCATCGGATTCCAACCCCGCATCGGGTTCCGCATCCAATCTCGCCGCTACGGAAGCCGCTGGAGACGGACTGCCGCGACTGATCCCGCGCGAGGTCCTGTTCGGCAATCCAACCCGCGCCCAGGCGCGGCTGTCGCCGGAGGGCCGCTATCTGAGTTGGCTTGCGCCGTCCGCCGAGGGCATGCTCAACGTCTGGGTGCAGCCGGCCGACCGCAGCGAGGAGGCGCGCCAGATCACCGATGATCAAAAACGCGGCATCCGCAACTATGGCTGGACCGAGGATGGCTCGCGCATCCTTTATGTGCAGGACGAGGGCGGCGATGAAAACTGGCACCTCTACGCGGTGGCGCTGGATGGCAGTGAGGCACGGGATCTGATGCCCTTCGAGGGCGTGCGCGCGCAGAATCTGATGACCTATCCCGAGCATCCGAACGAGGTCCTGGTCGGGCTGAACAAACGCGATCCGAGCGTCTTCGACATGTACCGGGTGCAGCTCGACAGCGGCGAGATCGCGCTGGACACCGAGAATCCGGGCGATGTGGTCAGTTGGCTCACCGATGCCGATTTCCGCATCCGCGCCGCCGAGGCCTCCGATCCCGAGACCGGCGACGACATCATCCGCGTGCGCGACACCGAGGATCAGCCCTGGCGCGAGCTGCTGCGCTTTCCGTTCGGCGAGAACGGCGGCGCGCTGGCGTTCAATGAGCAGGGCGATCAGCTCTTCGTCACCAGCTCGCTCGGCTCCGATACCACCCGGCTGCTGGCCATCGACGCCAAGACCGGCGCGGTCAGCGCCGAACTGGCCAAGGACGCGAAGGCCGATGTCGGCTCGGTGGTCATGCACCCGACCGAGCATCGCATCCAAGCCGTCGAGTTCGATTACCTGACGCCGGAGTGGACGGTGATCGATCCGCGCATCGCCGACGACCTGGCCTACCTGGAGGAGGTCGCGGAGGGCGCGGTCACGATCGCCAGCCGCACGCTGGCCGACGATCGCTGGGTGTTCGTCGATCAGCCCGACGATGGGCCGGCGACCTACTATCTCTATGATCGTGAATCACCCGAGCCGCGCGAACCGAGCGAGTCACGCAAGGCCGAGCGCCTGTTCGTGACCCGGCCGGAGCTGGCCGAGTACGATCTCGCCAAGATGCAGCCGGTCGAGATCCAGGCTCGCGATGGTCTGACGCTGCCGTCCTACCTGACCCTGCCGCTCGGCGTCGAGCCCAAGCAACTGCCGCTGGTGCTGCTGGTGCATGGCGGACCTTGGGCGCGCGACGAATGGGGCTACAGCGCGCAGGCGCAATGGCTGGCAAATCGTGGCTACGCGGTGCTGCAGGTCAACTTCCGTGGCTCCACCGGCTTCGGCAAGGCCTTTCTGAACGCCGGCAACGAGGAGTGGGGCGTTGGCGCCATGCAGCACGATCTCACCGACGCGGTGCGCTGGGCGATCGCGCAGGGCATTGCCGATCCCGAGCGCGTCTGCATCTACGGCGGCTCCTATGGCGGTTACGCGACCCTAGCCGGGCTTGCCTTTACGCCCGAGCTGTACGCCTGCGGGGTCGATCTCGTCGGCCCCTCCAACATCGAGACCCTGTTCCAATCGGTGCCGCCGTACTGGGCGCCGATGAAGAAGCAGTTGGTCAAGCGCGTCGGCGATGTCGAGAACGACCCGGAGCTGAACCGGCGCATCTCGCCGCTGTTCCATGCCGACAAGATCGAGGCACCGCTGATGGTGCTACAGGGCGCCAATGACCCGCGCGTGAAGATCGCCGAGGCCGATCAGATCGTCGCCGCGATGCGCGAGAAGGAACTGCCGGTCAGCTACATCGTCTTCCCCGACGAAGGTCACGGCTTCGCGCGACCGGAGAACCGGCTCGATGCCAATGCCCGCATCGAGCAGTTCCTCGCCGAACAACTCGGCGGTCGCGCCGAGCCGGTTACGGAGATCGAGGGCAGTACGGCCGAAGCGCGGTGAGTGCGAGTGCTCGGGCTGTTCACCTGGCATTCCTATGGCCTGGATCGCGCTCATCATCGCTGGGATCTTTGAATGGGGCTGGCCGGTTGGCCTCAAGCTTGGACTCTCCAGCAACGGACTGCGCTGGGGCTGGCTGAGCTTCAGTCTGCTCTCGATGCTCGGCAGTGGCACACTACTGCTGTTCGCCCAGCGCACGATTCTGATGGGCACCGCCTACGCGGTCTGGACGGGCATCGGCGCGGTGGGGGCGTTCGTCATCGGGTTGTTGGTGTTCAGCGAGCCGGCCACGCTGGGGCGCTTTTTCTTCGTCGGCCTGATCGTCGTCGGCATCGTCGGGCTGAAGCTGGCTTCACCGCACTGAGACGAGCGGGTTTTGCTCGGTCTTGCCAATAACCTTGCGGTTAGGTGTACATAAGGGGAGTAGGAGATGGCGCGCCAGGAAGGATTCGAACCTCCGACCACCTGGTTCGTAGTTAAGTAACTCTGAATGCGTCTAGGTCCAGGATTGTCTATAAAGCCTATATAATACATAACCGTACGCGTCTCCTTCAGCTTCGCGACATCCACTAAAGTCTACTATAATTTCGTAAGAGCCAGCTCCAAAGTAGGGGTAAAAGTGGGGGTAAAAATTTATCCCTACTCGCAACAGTGTCCGGCTCCCCATCACAGATACGCCATCAACAACGGCCGCAGCTGCCGATCATAGAGCTGTGGCGAGGCCGGTTTGAGAAACGCGAGCTTCAAGAAGCGCAGCACCTAGCGGCTCAGTTTCGACGTATAGCGGTACAGCGGCGCACTCCAGGGCGGACGCTCGGTGCCGACCGCCTGATCGGCGAGGCCCTGTTGACGCAACGCCTTTTCATCTTGAGCGGGCTTGCCCGGCAGGCAGCGCGCGAGCATCAGATGCACCAGCAGCGTGGTGATGATCGCCAGATCGGCCTGATTCGCGATGGCCACCGGTGACTTGCCCCAGGCCTTGGCCCATCTCGTTGCACACAACTCCAGACACCTCCGGTAACATGCTGTAAAGCATGATAATCAGTGGGGGGTGGGACATGGGTTGGGCGGCGGAGGAGTTTCGGGATCTGGATCTGGGAGACAAACGGCGCGAGGCCCGCACCGCGCGTGCACGACGCAGCGCATGGCTCCTCACCCTGTGGTGCTGTGCC
>NZ_JCAQIA010000038.1:0-31618 GCF_059621085.1 Halochromatium sp. NSM3
TGGAGCGCCCCGAGCGTATCGAGCTGCTGCACCTGGGCCGCTCGGTGGAGGGTGCTCGCTGCGCGATGCCGGTCTGAGCTTATCGAACGAGCTTCAATGGGCCGCAGGTGAGACGTCGATTCATCTCATTGACCAGACAGACAATAGGCCGACTCCGGCGGGTCCGCATCGCTGCGGTCATCGGACGCGCCCTCGCGATGCGCGTCATCGTCATCACCGTCTGCATAATCGAGCAGTAGGGCGGCCTTAAGGTTTGCCTCGAAGGCCAGCGCCTGCTGCAGCGCGCGCGCACAAGGCGCGCACTGCGCCGCATGGGCTTGGAGATCGGCTTGTCGTCCTTGTGGATCGACCAACAGTTGGCGACGAAAGGAGAGACAGTTCATGGGTTGAGCCTTCTGCGCGACGCGGATAGCGCTTGGAATATCGGATGAAGACCCGCCGCGCGCAGCAGATCTTTCGAGCCGATGAGGGATGTGGCTCGGGCGCACTGCAGCGATCCGATACCGCGTTGCAACGGATCGTGTTAACGAAACGTTCTGTCGGCCTTGCTCGCTTTCTCGAAAGTCAATCAAAAACAGGGCATTAAAAACTGGCACAGGAGCTGCGATAGCGCAGACAGATCACTCATCGACTTCGGGAGTTCTTCCATGTCTGTTTCTGCTGCACTCGCTTCCGCCCCATCGACCACCGCCAGCGAGGCGCCAAGCTTCGAGGCCCTCGCCGAGACTCACCGCCACAGCCTCTTCAAGTACGCCTACCGACTCTCTGGCGACCAGCAGATCGCCGAGGATCTAGTCCAAGACAGCCTGCTGCGGGCCTGGCGCTCATTCGCACGGCTGCAGAACCCAGCGGCTGCCTTGGGCTGGATGAAGACCATCGTGCGCCGCGAGAACGCGCGCCGCTTCGAGCGCATCCAACCGCGCGAGAGCGCGATGGCGACCGAGGAGCTGCCGGCACAGCATGCTCAGGACTATGACACCTCCACCGACGCCTTTGTCTTGCGCCGGGCGAGCGTTCATGATGGCCGCCTTGGATCTAGGGCAGACCGACCTCGTTCATCGCAACCTCAACCGACTTGAGGTGCTGGGCATGGCGCAGCGCGGCTGTGATCCAGCGACGCCATTGCTGCTGGTCGAAGACAACGCACCGCTGCGCCAGATGCTGAGCTGGGGGCCGAGCTGGCGGCGCGTGCTCCGGGCTGACCCATTCAATCGTTGGAGTACCCAGCCACCGTGCGCTCATTGGCGAACAGCGAGCCGGCCCCTTCGGCGATGGCCAGCCAGCCGTGTTGCCAGTGCACTGTGACCATCGCCACGATCATGGTGACGATCAGCGGGATCGAGATCAGACGCACGCCAAAGCCGGCCACGAGGAGCACCGCGCCGACGGTTTCGGTGGACGCGGCCAGGAAGGCCATCAACGTCGGGAAGGGCAGGCCGAGCCCCCAGTCCGGATTGCCGAACCAGGCGACAGTGCTGTCGAAGTCTGCTGTCGCCTCAGCTGGTTGTCGAGATCGGCTTCCCGATCATCGCTGACCTCTCGATGCAGGTGGCCAAGGCCTACGGCATGATCCAGCCCGGCGCCAGCGACACCTCGGCGGTGCGCGCCACCTTCATCATCGACCCCAATGGCGTGGGTCTACTACCCGATGAGCAACGGCCGCTCGATCGACGAGTTCGGGCGCCTGGTCAAGGCGCTGCAGACTTCTGACGAGCATGGCGTGGCCACCCCTGAGGGCTGGCAGCCCGGCGATCAGGTCATCGTGCCACCACCGACCACCGCCGAGCAGGCCGAAGGCTATGAGTGCAGCGACTGGTACTTCTGTAAGAAGGCGCTCTGTTACTGCCTTCCTGAAGCTCGAGTTCATACTCCTCGAGCCTCAGGAACTGCATGCCAGCGAAAGCATTGTGCAGCAACGCCGGCGTATAGAGAGCAGCTCGGCACAGGGCGGACCGCCGGTGCCGTAGGCGAGCTGGGCCAACCGCGTGATCCGCCGCGTTGCCTGCTGCCGCCCCATGGCGATGTGTAACGCCTTCGCCTCAAAAATCAGTACCACCAACCAAGGCAGGGCCAGCCGCTTGGAGCATCGATTCAGCCGATGCCGAGTCGACGCATTGGAAGCAGTGGTTCAAATGCCGCACCACTGGGGCCTATGCCCCAGTCCAGCAGGCTGACGCCCGGGCCATCGCGCACCGCCACGGGGCTTGTCCGGGCTGGCCCGATTTCTGCTCGTCCCTAGGTCACGCAATGCAGCAGCGGTGCGGCTGCCCTCTTGCTTGCCGCGCCAGCCCCAGACGAATGGAGGTTTCCATGCTCAGAAGTCTCGCCGAACTCGAGGGCGACCGGCTAGAAGCGCTCGCTGCCGATTGGGAGCGCCAGCGGATGCCTGACTGGATCGCGGGCCTTGAGGATCGCGCCGAGTCCGGCTACGACTCCGGCTGTCTCAGCTGCCATGCGGTATTGAAGGACGCGTAAGCGCAATGGACTACGAACTCGATCCAGCACAGCCGCTTGACACCGAGGTGCGGCGCATTGCCACCGACCTGATCGATCACGCGGTCGAGCAGATCGACGCCGCCGAGGCCGCACCGCACGAAGCCGTGCATGAGGTCCGTAAGGACTGCAAGAAGCTGCGCGGCCTGCTGCGGCTGATTCGACCTGCGGCGCCTAGGCTCTACAAGCACGAGAACGCGGCCTTCCGCGATGCCGCCGCCTCGCTGTCGGAGCTGCGTGATGCCGAAGCGGTGATCGAGACCTTCGACGCCTTGATCGATCATTTCCGCGCGAATATCGAACCTGAGTCGCTGGCTCCGCTGCGCCAACGGCTCGAGGAGCACAAGGCAGGGGTCGCGGCTGGCGCTCAAGCCCTCGACGAGCAGCTCGATCAGACGCGCACCGCCTTGGTCGCGGCCCGCGAACGCGTTCCGGAGTGGGAGGTTCCGCCCGATGTTGCGCATGACGACGCGGGTTGGTCTCTGATCGGAGCCGGCCTGCGCAAGACCTACAAACGCGGGCGTCGAGCCATGCAAAAGGCCTATGCGGAGCCGAGCGTCGTGGCATTCCATGAATGGCGCAAGCGCGCCAAGTATCTGCGCTATCACCTGAGGCTGGTGCGCGCGGCCTGGCCCCGCTTGCTCAAAGCGACGCACAAAGAGGTCAAGCACCTTGGCGACTTGCTTGGCGATGATCATGACCTTGCGGTGCTCGAGCTGGTGATCCAAAAGGCCGATGAGCTGAGCCCGAGCAATGATCCCGAGCAGATCCTGCTCGCGCTCGCGGCACAGCGCAGCGAGCAGCTTCGCGACGCGGCCTATTGGCTCGGCTCGCGCCTGTACGCAGAGAAGCCCAAGCATCTCGACCGCCGGATGCAGCGCTACTGGCAAGCGGTGCGGGGCGTGGCCGAGGCGCCTGAGCGGCGAGCCGCATGATTGATTCTTGAAACCGACGGAGCTACGTCTCAGCCTCTGGACGTTGAGATGTGGACCCCGTCAATAGCTGATGATCCCGGAGGACCCATGATTCTCAAGCACAAAACAACTGGAAAGCTCATGCAGGTCGTTGAGCTGAAAGACCTGATGAATCCGCTGCATGAGCAGGTCACGATGCGACTGAACTACGGCGAGGAAGCGCAAGAACCCGAAGCCATCGATAAGCAGGAACTGCTGTTCCCCTCCGGCGAAGGGTTGCCGCGCGCATGGACTGATTCTCACTACCGGGACGAGGAAGTCGATGCGGCGCATTTTGACCGCAGCGGTTGACGTCGAATGAGGCCGAGCCCCCGCCCTAATCTCCGCAGGCAATGCTGGCAATCTTCCGCGCGATCGCTTCCGGCGAGAGCACAAAATCGATACAGCCGCTGGCCATCGCGCTCCCAGGCATGTCTGGCTGCACGGAGCTATCGAGCGTCTGCGCAATGGTGGTCCCCCCCACGTCCTTGATCCCACAGAGTGCCGCCGAACCATCGCCATCGTAGCCAGAGACGATGACAGCGATCAGCTTGCCAGTCCAATGCTCGGTCAGTGAGCGCAGAAAGACCGTGATCACGTCCAGCCATCCTCTCGGCTTCGAGATCGGCTTGAGGCGAAACTCCTCACCAAGAATGTGCAAATCACGTTTTTCCGGGATGATGAACACATGATCCGGCTCAATGAGTAATCGTTCGGTGATCAACTCCACCGGCATTGATGTGTACTTTGGAAGAATCTCATGAAGGTAGGTGGTCACGGTTCTCAGGTGATTCACGAAGACGACCGCAACCCCCATGTCGCTCGGCAGATTCTGGAGTAACCGAGTATAGGCATCGAGACCGCCGGCCGATCCGCCCACGCAAACGATTGGGAAATCGGTTTCAGAAGACTTGGCATTCATCAGATGACTCCGAAGCATGGCGGTCTCTTTAACATGAGATTACACCGTTTCAGCGTCAACGCCAGCCACTGATGTTGCCGCTGCCGCAGTCTCGCCTCTTGGCGACGGTGATCTTTTGGGCTAACTGGCATCGCACATGCTTTATCACTGGTGAGGGTACCCGGCGGTCCGCTGCGATTGGTGCAGATGAACCGCCTACGGGCCTTTACCCCCGCCCCGACATCGGGGGCTCTTGCTCCCGTTGCATGAATCAAGAGAGGAAACGGACCATGGCAGACATCCTAAAGGTCATCGATAACCCTGACACTTCAAGCCCTCGGCAAACCGACCGCGAGATCGAACTTGAAGACTGGAGCCCTGAGGAGGGGCGCCGCACCGCCGAGTCGCTCGGCATCGAGATGAGCGACGACCATTGGCAGGTGATCGAGACGCTGCGCGACTATTATCTTGAGCATGGCATGCCGGAGAGCGGCCGGGATCTCTCCGATCAACTTGACGCCGAATTCGCCGAGCAGGGCGGGCGCCGCCATCTGCGCCGACTGTTTCCGGATGGACCGGTGCTGCAGGGGCTCCAGATCGCTGGCCTGCCGATCCCGCCCCACACCGTGGATGAGGGCTTTGGCGTCGCCCGCTGACGCAGGGGTTTTGTCGCGGCTGGATCTGTCGCACCGCGCGCTGGACGGAACCGTCTCGGCTTGGTGCGGGCCTTGCTTGATGCGATAGAGAGCCCGCGCAGAGCCGTTGTCCGAGATGTGCTGCGGTGGGACGATTGATTCCGACAAATTGGAGGTATGAGATGGCCAAAGAGAAGCCCAATCAGAAGCCGCGCCCGGATGGTCTGGCGCGTGATGATGAGCGTCTCGATACAGAGCTGCTCGACGAACACGGATTCCTCAAGGAGCCAGAGTTGTGGAGCCGCGACCTGACACTGGCGCTCGCTGCAGAGATGGACCTCGGCGAGCTGAGCGAGGCGCACTGGCGCGTCATTGATCATGTGCGCGCTGATTACCTCGGAACCGGCATGCTGCCGGTGCAGTCGATCCTGTGTCGCGAGGTCGAGCTGGACGCGGATTGTATCCTGGCCCTGTTCGGCGGCCCGATCGAGGTCTGGCGACTTGCCGGTCTCCCGAATCCTGGCGAGGAGGCTAGAACCTATATGGAGAATCAGGAGGCGCCCGAGGCAGAGGGAACGTCTTGGGCGCCGAATTGATGCCGCATTGTGTCGATGTCGTGAACGCCGGCCGCAGTTACCGACAGGGTGTCTTCGTTTTCCCTCGGCGCTCTTCCTCGGCGGCTCGGGCAGCCGCCGGCTGCTGCGCCGGCGGCTCTCTATCAGCTTGAGCAGTTACGACCACTGGTGCTCGTCGACCTGACGCTCTGCCTCCTCCTTGGTGATACCGTAACGTTCCTGAATCTTGCCGACCAGCTCATCCTTGTTGCCTTCCACAGCCAACAGATCATCGTCGGTCAGCTTCGCCCAGCGGATCTTGGCCTGGCCTTGCAGTTGATTCCACTTGCCTTTGATTTCGTCCCAATTCATCGCCTTCACCTCTTTGATCATGTCAATGAAAGGCTCAGCTCGTCCGGCGCAGAAGGGGTTCCCGTCTGACCAACACAGGCTTTGCCTCAACCTAACTTTCTGCAGATCCTGTGCCAGTTTCAGAGCCACCAGAGGCTTGATGCGCTATCAGGTCTCGCGTCCGGTGCGGCAGCCGGCTGGCGCTTGCGATTAACATTGATTGCTAGCGGTCCAGTCTGCTGCAAATCCCCCAGCGCTGGTTCAAATGCACCGAATCAAGACGACCCAACACGCTTCGAGGGGGCTTGCGCTGTGGGAGGTGGGCTGATCTGAGCCGAGGCATGGTTTTTGCCTCGGTTGATTCGAGACGCTGACGCAGGGGGTGGCGCTGGGCGTTTGCCGGCGGCGAGAAGGGCATTCGGTGCTCGCACTGCTGTTTCAGTCCGGGTGGCCAATCCAATCAGCGTCTGCATCACGATCGTTCAATCAACCACTGCGTCACTATGAGGAGTCTTCTGATGACTAAACGTTTACAACGTATCGCGGCACTCTCGATCGCCTTCTCCCTGGGCGGCATCGGCGTCGCGCTGGCTGCGGACGCCACGATGACCGAGCACGAAGCCCCGCTCGATCAAGGCACCTACCTCGGCACGCCTTGGCTGAGCGGTGGCGTCGGTGAGTCGGCGCGCGAACATCTGATGAACGCGTATGACGATTACAATCTGAAGCTCGAGTTTGCGGTTGCTGAGGGCAATTACCTGGGCGATGTCGCGGTGAGCATCACCACGCCCGATGGCGTGCCGGTACTGCGGGCCTTTTCCCCCGGCCCCTGGCTGATGGCCAAGCTGCCGGCCGGTCGCTATGAGGTCGCCGCGAACGGTTTCGAGAAAACCTTCGTCCGCGAGGTCAATGTGCCCGCGCAAGGGATGGAGACGGTGATCTTCAATGACTGGACGAAAGCCGGCGTGGCTGGAGCGACGCCCGGTCCAAGCTATTGATCATGCGGCTCAGACCGCCTCTCTGACCTGACCGGCCTCGGCGAGGCGGTGCTGCAGTCCGGACGGCTCGCTCAAGTCGTCCGCAGGCTTGCCACTGAGCAGGCGTTCAACCTCAGCGCTTGAGTCGTTATCCAGCACACCCATCATCAAGCCCACCAGCCGGCTGCCCGGATGAACCACGGTTACTGGTAGGTGCAGGTACCTGCTGCCACCTGTCTGCAATGTCAGCGTCCCGGACGTCGCCGGTGGACAGGATACTTGGGTGCGTACAAGCACACCCGAGCGGCTCAGGTTGAACGCGGTGCCATCGACGATCTGGCCGTTGTCGAGGCTCAGGGTCGCGGGAAGATCGGTCACGATACAGTAGTTGAATGCCGGCTGGCGCATTGAAGGAAGCTCCTAGAGCGGATTGTGAGGCAAGCGCCGCAGGTTAAGAGGCGCACCCGTTCTTGCGCGTTATCCGGGGGCGGAATGGCCGTGACTCGCTAGGCGCTAGGCGCTGCGGTGTCGTTGATCGGTTACCCTCGATCAAAATCACGCGGGAGTGTTGGGGCATTTGCCAGAACAGCGGGTGTTTTGACGCGAGTGCCCCGAGGGGCGGTTGACCTCCTTATCGGCCCTCGCGCTCGGCGTGGCGTTGCTCCCCAGGCAGGTGATCCGCGACCTCGGCACCGCGCTCCCCGCGCGGCCGGGCCTCGCCTACTGTGCTGTCGCGCGCGGTCTGGCGCTCGGTCTCGGCATTGATGCCGGCGCCGACGATGACGGCCATTGCCGACAGATACAGCCAAAGCTGGTCTAGCGGGTGGCCATACGGAGGATCCCGACCGAAGGCACGGAGGGGCGGGATGTCGAATTGGATATCCGGATGGGCGCCGCTCCGCCAGCGCTCGCTGGTTCACGAAGCAAATTCGGTGCCGAGTGACCCTAGGGCTGCTGTCTCCCGGCCGCGTCCCGGTAGATCGCGAACAGCCGGCGAAAGCTCGAGTCCCAACCATAGCCGGACTCCAGCACATGCCGGCGTGCGGCCGCCCCGAGCGGCTGGCGCTGTGCGGCGACGTCGAGGATGTTTGAGGCCATGGCGCCGGCGTCATCGACCGGCCCAAGCCTTCCGAGATCCGGTGCCACGCGCTCGCGTAAGGCGCCGGCATCGACGCCGACCACCGGTAGCCCAGAGGCCTGCGCCTCGACCACGGCCAGACCGAAGGTCTCGTAGGGGCCTGCGGTGACATAGACATCGGCAGAGGCCATGACCTGGGCATAGGCAGTGCCGTCGCGCTCAAAGGGCAGCACGCGAAGCCGCAGCAGCTGCCTGGCGCGTTCCTCGAGCTGCGCGCGCAGCGGCCCTTCGCCCATCAAGATGAGATGGAAGCGCGGCCGGTCGGCAAGCTGCTCGAAGGTATCGACGAGCAGGGTAACTGCTTTCTCGCTGTCGAGCCGTCCGCAATAGAGCAACAGTACCTCATCGTCACCGATCCCCTGCTGTCGTCGCCACTCGGTGCTGCATTTCTCGGGCGAGAATTGGTCGAGATCCACGCCGAGCGGGACGATCTCGGTGCCGCTGACCCCATACTCGGCGATGCGCGCGGCCTGCGCCGCTGTCGCCGCCAAGGTCAGGTCGCAGCGGCTGAAGATCTGCCCAAAGCTCGCCTCGGCGCCATCCTCGACGACATCGCTGACGCGGTTTCCCCAGGCCGCGAGTGTCTCGCTGACCTCCTCGACGCCATCGACCAGCAGGTGCCGCAAGGGCGCGCCGACGTAGGCGTGCGCGATATCGGTGTGGAAATAGGCCGAGACCAGGCAGTGCCTGTTGTGCTGACGGCATTCGTCGCGGTAGCGAAAGGCGGCCCAGGGCTCGACGAAGAAGCTGCCGAGTTCAACGATGTCCGGGGCGCTCTGTTCGAGCGCGTGCCGGACCTTGTCCGGTCGCCAAAAGAAACGGTAGGGATGTGCTCCGGGGATCAGCGGACTCTGCAGCTCGATCGTCCGCAGTCGGCCGCTCCGCGACGAGCGGTCCTGGTCGCCGGGGATGATGAGGACGTGCTCGTCGTCGCTGTTCTCAGCGATCCAGCGGCGCTTTTGGTCGATATAGGTGCGGATGCCACCGCTGGTTTCGGTATAGGCGAGGGTCAGGTCGCAGTAGCGCATGGCTAGGCCTTCTGCAGTAATTGGTCGATCGGGATACGTTCGGCAAATCCGGCGTGGAAGTGCACGACCTTTCCTTGGTGGCTGACCGATCCCTCGAAGCGGTCGTTCTCCAACATTCGCAGCTGAACTTGGAGTCGGCTCAGGGGCTGAGGGTCCAACGGAGGTTGCCCCCGCTCCAAGCCGTCTGGGGGGAGGTTTGGCGCGAGGCCAACCACGGGCAGGTCGACCTCGAGCCGCATGCCCCGGCAGGCCGGCGGCAGTCGTGGGCAGAGACTGAGGTGATTTGGCCTCAGCTCGAGTCCAAGCAGTACCTCGAGTACCAGGTTATTGACCAGACCGGTCCAGCCGACGAATTCGCGCTGCGGTCCCCGGCCAAGGGTCAGCGCCTTCCACCAGTTGCCGTGTTTGCGGCGCAATGCTCGGGTATGTGGGACATCGGGATCATAGAACTCATAGATGCGCCGCTCGCGCTCGAACACCTCGTAGACGCCCTGGCACAGCCGAAACGCCAGCTCACCGGCTTCGCGCTGCCGATCGTAGCGCAACAGCCCCTGGACGACGGCATAGGCGGTGTTGATCCAGACCGGACCGCGCCACATGTCCTTCTCGAAGCTCGGCTCGTTGCGGGCGACCGACGGCAGCGGCATGCGGGTGCCAAAGCGGTCTGGATCGGTCAACTGTCGAACCAGACGGGCGGCCCGGGTCTGATCCGGGACGCCGGCCCATAACGGCATCAGCGAGGCGATGGTGGCCACCCGTAACGGCTCGCCCGCGCCATCGTGGTCGAGGTAGAGTCCGGACGCCTCATCCCACAGCCGCTCGTCGATGCAGGCGCGCAGAGCGGCCGCCTTGGCCTCGAACCTGGCGGCATCGCCTGCTTGGTCCAGACCCAGCGCCATCCGCGCGAGGGCCTCCAGCTGCAGCACGACATAGCTGCTGAAATCGGTGGCGCGGATCGTGCGGGTGTCGCGCAGGGAACTCTCGTCGGCGTTGCTGAAGCGCGGTGCGTTCTCGACGCCGGATTCGTAGGGATGGGCCCAGAAGTAGAGACCATCGGCGAGCTGGCGGTTTGCTTCGAGCCAGGCTTGATAGCGTCGCAGGGGCTCGTAGGCGTGCTCGAGCAGCGACTGGGCCTGATCCTTGGGCAGTGCGTCGATGACGTCAAGCGCCGCCCAGCCGATCAATGGCGGCTGGGTGTAGCCTGACTGATGGAACTCGGTGACGACATGCTGGAGGCGGTCACCGTCGCGCAGATCGATGACCGCTCTGAGAACCTCGGCGGCGACCTCGGCGTCCCACCAGCGCCAGACCTGCGCGATGAACGCCGAATCCCAGAGATAGACGCCGCGAAACGCGGGGCCAGGAATGGCGTGGCGCGTCGGCGACAGCAGATCGGCCTGTTGCAGGTTGGCGAACAGCAACGCATAGACCTCGGCGAAGCCACGCTCGAAGGCGGTTGCCTGGGCATGACCCGCGACCCGCAGGTGCGGCGGCGGTGTCTCGATCCCTTTGCGGCACAGCACCTCGGGCGGCAGCTCGATCGGCACTAGCCCGAAGCGTCCCGCCGAGATCCGAGACCAGATCAGCAGGCGCCAGAGATAATGCAGCCCCCTTGTGCCGCGGCCGGCGAACGCCGCTGCGCGGCTGGTGGTTGATCGAGCGTGCCTCAAGAAGCGCCGCAGCGGTGCCATCAGATCACGCATTCGGGCGGTCGCTCATCTTCCTCGTGATTTCATCCGCTTCGCTAGCGCCGAGCGGTGACGCTCCTTGTTGGCGGGCCAGATCACGCGGCTCGGCGCTTGAAGGGCAGGGACGTCGCCAGAGCCGCGCGAGCGGCTTCGATGGACGTTTCTAGATGGCCGTTTCATGACTGCCGGCTGCTTTCGTATCCGGGATCAGCGTCTCGCGATAGGCATGCCAGCTGCCATAGCCAAGGATCGGCGTGACGACGATCAGGCCGACGAAGAAGGTCAGGATGCCAATCGTCGTCAACACCGCGATCAAAACCGCCCAGAGGGCCATCGCCGGCCAGTTATCGCCCACGGCCCGCCAGCCCGCGAAGGCCGCGTTGACGGGGTCAATCCGCTGATCGACCAACATGGGCAGCGACACCGCAGTGATCCGAAACACGAACAAAGCCAACACCAGCGCGACGCCGCCGAACACCAGCGCGAACGGCCAGCTCTGGCCGAATAGCGCCGGCAGCCGTTGTACCTCCGAGTAGTTCGGCATCAGCTCATGGAAGACCCCGCCGAACAGCAGATTCGAGAGCATGATCCAGTTGATGAAGACGATCAGCAGGAACAGCCCCATGAGCGAGAGGCCCGAGGTATTGGCCGCGAGGATGCGCCGCACCGTCACGCTGGCTTTTTCGTCCTGTCGCTCACGGTGCTTCGCCATCGCCAACAGCCCGACCGAGAGGATCGGGCCAAGGACTAAAAAGCCACCGAAGATGAATGGCACCAAGTAGAAGCGGTTGACGCCGAGTGTCAGCGAAACGAGCAGAAACGCCAGCGCCGCCACTGCCAGGCCGTAGAGCAGACCCGTAATGGGCGCGGCCATGAGGTCGTCGAAACCGCTTCGCAGCCACGAGAGCGGTTGTTTAGCGGGCAAGCGCGAGATTGCAAAGCGGATCTCCGGGATTTGGGCGGTTGCCAATACATAGGTGTTCATGATGACTCCTGCGCTGGTTGGCGTGGATGATGGGGTTCTGTTGCCTGACGGTGTCATCCTCAGCCGCCGGATCGGCAACGACGGGAGTCGCGCGGGTGAGCGCGGCGGGTTCAGGATCACGCGGTCGATCACATGGACGATGCCATGACCGGTGACCAGCAAAGTCAGCCGAACGGTGGCGTCGGAGGCATCTCGTCCTCTAGTGAGTTGAGAGTGACTGGTTTATTGCAGGGGCCGTGCCAGGGTGCCGTGGTGGTGTCTCGACCGGGTTCAGTTCGGCGGAGCGGTGTATTTAACCCAATCGCTGGTTGATAGAGACCGCTGGGATAGTCCGCCGAGTGGACCGAAACGCGGCCCAGCCCCTGAGATTCCAGCCAGTCGATATTTCAAAACGGCGATATACCAACCGCGCGGTACGCTGAGCCGGTTGCGCTGAGTGGGTTGCGTGGGGCCGGTCGGGTAGCGCTGCGCGAAGGGCCTGACGGGCGGATGGGCTGGCTGGATTCGGGACTGGCGCGACCTTTGCAATCAAAACGGAACCTGCAAGTTTCCCGTGCCGAAGGAGCGCTTCGATGTTCTTCAAACAGTTTTACCTGCCGAGTCTCGGCCATGCCTCGTATCTGGTCGGCTCCGAGGACTCGGGAGAAGCCCTGGTGCTCGATGTGCGCCGCGATGTCGAGACCTACTTCGCCGAGGCGCGCGAGCAAGGCATGCGCATCCGCTACGCCTGCGATACCCATCAGCACAACGACTACCTTAGCGGCATCTGTGAACTGCCCGAGCGCGGCGAGATCCAGCTTCTCGCCGGTGCGCGTGCCGAGGTCGGCTATCCGGTGCGGGCGATGGACGACGGTGAGATGCTCGAGATGGGCGAGGTGCGCTTCGAGCTGATGCACACCCCTGGGCACACGCCGGAGCACATTAGTCTGCTGGTCACCGACCGCTCGCGCGGTGAGGAGCCGGCGATCCTGTTCTCGGGCGGCGCGCTCTTGGTCGGCGATCTGGCGCGACCGGACCTGCTCGGCGGCGAGGAGGGAACGCGTCGGGGCGCGGAGGCCTTCTGCGAGACCCTTCAGCACAGGATCTTGCCGCTCCCGGATTTCGTCGAGGTCTTCCCGACCCATGTGTCCGGCTCGCTCTGCGGTGGCAATATCGGCAGCCGCCTGTCGACCACGATCGGTTACGAACGGCGCCTGAATCAGGTTCTGAGTAGCCTCTCGTCGAGCGACGAATTCGTGCGCCAGTGCATGGACTTGACCGATCTACCGGCGGTCCCGCCGTACTGGCCACGGATGCGCAAGCTCAATACCGAGGGCCCGCCGCTGCTCGGCGTGCTGGCTGACCCACCGCCGCTCGGCATCGATGAGTTCGAGGCGGCGCGCGAAGCCGGCGCCCTGGTCGTCGACTGCCGCTCGCCCGAGGCGTTCTCGGCCCACATCCCGGGTGCGATCAATGTCGGTATCGGCGACAGCTTCACGACCTGGGCCGGCAGCATGCTGCCGCCGGATCGTGATCTCATTCTGCTGCTCGAACGCGCTGCTGACCTCTGGGAGGTCTGTTGGCAGCTGTTGCGCATCGGCTATCCGCTCCCGCGCGGCTGGCTCGCGGGCGGCATGTTCGCCTGGCGCACCGCTGGCAAACCGATTGAGATCTTGCCCCAATGGACGGTGCATGACCTGCGCCAAGCGCTCGACAAGGATCGCAATCTGCTCGTGCTCGATGTGCGCCAGCCGGCGGAATGGAGCGCTGGGCACATCCCGCAAGCCCAGCACATCACCGGTGCCGAACTCGTCGAGCGCATCGACGAGCTGCCGAAGGACCGGCCGATCGCGGCGATCTGCGGCAGCGGTTATCGCTCATCGGTCGCCGCCAGCTTGCTCAAGGCCCATGGTCATCGGCAGGTCTACAGCGTGCTTGGCGGGATGACGGGTTGGGAGGCCGAAGGCTTCCAGACCACGTCTTGATCACGCTCTGCTCAAGGCATGAGCACAGCTGACGGCGGGCGCCGTGGAATATTGACGAAGGTTTCTCGCCGTCTCGCCGCTCATCCCTCTGAGTTCGGAGGCCTCTTCATGGAGACCTTGGGAGGAATCGGCCATCGGGATTCGGCTCCTTGGTTGATGGGTCAGAGTGCGGGATTGGACGCCAGCAGCCAGGGAATGAGCGTGAGGCAACAGACCCGGCGTGATGACGCATCGCTACTGCTGCAAGGTCAATGCCGATATCCACGTGAGGACAAGCGAGCGCTGATGTAGCGGGCCTTGTTGCCTTCCACCGCCAGTAGATCATCGTCGGTGCCACTTTGCGGCCTCGCTAGAGGCTTGATTCTCAGCGTACCACTGGCTGAAATACCCCGATGTTGGTTTAAATACACCGAATTGACGCAACCAAAGCGCGCGTTCCCTACGCGCTCCAACACGTCTCTGGTGGTTGGCGTGACTCGATCATATCGACAGTCATCGCCGGGTGATGGGTCGATCTCTTCGGAAAAAGCCGTCGGGTCATTCGGTTTTTTCGATGAGTGAGTGCAGACGGGCGGGTGTTTTGCACCGGCGGTCGGGTCATTGGTTACCGCGCCTCGCGGTGGACTCATAGGATTCGACTTCGATCGACCATTGGACCGACCAGGGTGCGAGCTGGCTTGCGTCCATGGTGGCGGGGGCATTGGCCGGATCGCGTGTCGGTTCAGTCCCTGGCCGATGAGCAAGGATGAGGTCCGCACGGCATGGCGGCTTGATCTCGTTCGGCAGCTCGACCGGCTCGGCGTTGAGGTTGGCGATGAGCCGCAGCTGGCGATGATCGCTCGTGTTCCAGTGCGCCGACAGGCGGCCTAGGCCAAAGACGACGGCCTCGCCGCCCGGTTGGATCAGCGGAATCAGCGGTTCGATCCGGGCGTGGCGCAGAGCGAGCAATCTTTGACAGGCGGAGAAGCGTCGTTGTTGCGAGCCGTCAGGCGTCTCGGCGCCGATCGGCTGGTCGCGGTGGTCAATGTCGTCGCGCCAGCGCCAGTCGAGGCGCGAGCGCTCGAAGGTCTCCGGATCATTGGGGTCGGGGATGGTGGCGCGGCTGGCGGGGTCGGCGAAGGCGGCGCTGCGGGCGAACTCGCGGCGCCGGCCCTCGCGCACCGCGTCGGCAAGCTCGGGGCCGAAATCGCAGAAGAACAGGAACGGGCTCTCGGCGTCGAATTCCTCGCCCATGAACAGCAGCGGCGGTGAGGGGGCGAGCAGGACGAGGGCGAAGGCGGCATCCAATGCCTCGCGCGGGATCAGTTGGTGCAGGCGCTCGCCGAAGGCGCGGTTGCCGGCTTGGTCATGGTTCTGCAGGAAGTTGACCATCGCTGCAGGCGGCAGATGCGCGCTCGCGGTGCCGCGCCGATGGCCCTCGCGAAAGGCGGAAGGCTCGCCCTGATAGGCGAAGCCTTCGGTCAGCGCGCGGGCGATCAGGTCAGTCGTCAAGTCCTCGGGGCTTGGGTCGGAGCTTGTGCCAAAGTCAGAGACGAAATCCTGATAAGGGCCATCCGTCTCGCCGGTCAGCAGATGATGCAACGCATGGTGGAGATCATCATTCCACTGGGCGGTGAAGTGGCGCGGCTGTCCCGCAGAGTCCCGCTCATACCGGCGCGCGTCATTATGATCATTCTCGAGGATCAGATGGATCTGGCGTTCGCGGCCCGGGCCGGCTTGCACGCGCTCGGCAAGCGCCTCGAGCAGGTCGGGCTGGCTGGTATCGATGATGCGATCGACGGCATCCAGCCGCAGGCCGTCGAAGCGATATTCCTCGAGCCAGTAGAGGGCGTTCTGGATGAAGAACTCGCGCACCCACTGCGCCTGTGGGCCGTCGAGGTTGATCGCGGCGCCCCAGGGCGTGTGGTGGTCTGGATGGAAGAAGGCTGGGGCATAGCAATGCAGGTAGTTGCCCTCGGGACCGAAGTGGTTGTAGACCACATCGAGCAGCACCATCAGGCCACGCTCGTGGGCGGCACGGATCAGCTGCTTGAGCGCGTCGGGATGGCCATAGCAGGCGTCGGGTGCGTAGAGCAGGGCGCCGTCATAGCCCCAATTGCGCTGGCCCGGGAAGTCCGCCAGCGGCATCAGTTCGAGGGCGGTGACGCCGAGTTCGAGCAGGTGGTCGAGGCGGCGTTCGACGCCGGCATAATCACCGCTGGCGCTGAAGGTGCCGACGTGCAGTTCATAGAGCACCGCCTCGTGCCAAGGTCGGCCGCGCCAGGCGGCCTCGGCCGTGCCCCAGTCGAAGGCGAGCGGGTCGATGATCTGGCTCGGAGCATGGACATCGTCGGCCTGGAAGCGCGAGGCGGGGTCGGGGACGGCGAGGCCATCGTCGATTCGATAGCGATAGCGGTCACCGGCGTGCGCCTGGGCGAGCGTCAGACGGTGCCAACCGTCGTCGGCGCGGTTCATGCTGAATGACGCCTCTACCTGCGCGGGGCCGGCGCTCCAGAGCAGCTCGACATGCCGCGCGGCGGGCGCCCAGAGCCGAAAGCTGACGCTGCCGTCGGCGGCGATGGCGGTGCCAAAGGGCATTCGCTGTTGATATCCGGTGGACATAGGCGTTGTCTGCGTTGCTGTTGTTGCTTGCCGGAACGATCTCCAGCGGCGTCGGTCACACTCCCTCGGTCACCTCCCTTTGCCAATTCGTCGCGATGCCCATGGTTATTGTCTCTGCCGCCCCCGCCGATTTCCAGACCGGTGCCGCGCTCGCGGCTCGGCCCCCAACGCAGATGGTCGGCGGATGATGGCGCCGGCGGCAAAGCGCGCGTTACGGATCGCGGTGATCGGCGCTGGTCTCTCCGGGCTGGCGGCGGCGCGGTTGCTGGCTGATCAGCGGCATCAGGTCAGCCTGTTCGAGAAATCGCGTGGCTGTGGCGGGCGGGCGGCAACAAGGCGCGCCGCGCAGCCGAGCGGAGAGACGCTGCGCTTCGATCATGGCGCTCAGTATTTCACAGCACGCGATCCGCGTTTTCAGCGTTGTGTGCAGACCTGGGCCGAGCGTGGTCTGGTGGCGCCTTGGGACGGGCGCATCGGCGCTTTCGATGGGGACAGATTCACCACCGCTGGGCAGGAGACAACCCGCTGGGTTGGGGTGCCCGGAATGAGCGCGCTCGGCCGCGAGCTGGTCGAGGGCTTGGATGTGCGGCTGGAGACGCGGGTGATGCCGCCGCGCTGGTGCCGAGGCCGTTGGCAGCTCAGCGATGATGCCGGTCAGGAGCTTGGCCGCTTCGACCGGGTGGTCGTCAGCGCGCCGGCGCCGCAGACCGCCGAACTGTTGATGGACGCACCCCGGCTCGCGGCGCAGGCGGCCTGTGTCGACTACACCCCTTGCTGGACCCTCATGCTCGGATTCGCTGCGCCGGTGCCACTGGCGTTCGACGGTGTCTTCGTCAATCAGGGACCGTTGCGCTGGGTCGCGCGCGATAGCAGCAAGCCGGGACGATTGGTGCCGGCTGGAAGCTCGCTTGGGGATGCAGTCGGGGAGTCGTCCGTGGGGCCGGCTGTGGAGCCGGCGGTGGGATCAACTGGGTGCGGGCACTGCTGGGTCCTGCATGCCGAGCCGGACTGGACGCGCAAGCATCTGAATGATGCGCGCGAGGAGGTGGAGGCGGCCATGCTTGCGGCCTTTGCGGCGCTTGTCGAGGTGGCCGGCGGAGCGCTGCCGGCGATCACCTGGCGCCAGTCGCATAGCTGGCTGTACTCGCTGGTCGAAACGCCGCTGGAGGACGGCTGCCTCTGGGACCCGGCACTTGGTATTGGTGCCTGTGGCGATTGGTGCAACGGCGCCCGTGTCGAGGGCGCGTGGCTCAGCGGCGAGGCGCTCGCCGGTCGCATCTTGGCGAGGTAGCGTTTGGATCATCCGCGTTGTTGATCAGAAACCTCGAACATGACCTCGTTGCGACGCAGTGGTCCGGGCGTGAAAGGATCGTTGTAGTAGGCATAGATCGGCTCGCCGCGCGGCTCGAGGCCACGCGCGCTCATCCAATCTTTGAGCCGCTGTTGCTGCTCGGCAATTGCCTGATCATTGGTCCTGCCGCTGAAGCGCACAGCCGCTATGCGCCGCGCCGGAATCTGCTCCAGTGTCACCTCGGCATTGCCCGGAGCCGGTAGATCCTCGAGCCCGTACTCGGCCGGCATGATGAACTGCACTGTCCAGCGGCCGTCCTCTGCTGGCGTCTGAGTTACCGGTGCCGTCATCGCGATCTTCTCATCGGGCGCGACCGCGCGCTGCTGGACCGGCGCGGTCATCGCGATGCGTTCGCCGCCGCGCTCCTTGGCGAAGATGTAGCGCGCGAGCGGGCCGAAACCGCTGCTTAGACTCTGCTGACGGCCGCCGCTGCCGCTGACCTCGGCGACGACCAGCGGCGGGTAGTCGCGCAGCTCGAAGTTGCCGTCTTGGCTGACCACCTGGTAGTCGGGCTTCTCGACGTTCTGGATCACGAAGACGAAAACGAGCAGGCCGACGATGCCGACCACGGCCGCGAGGCCGAGCAGAATGAGGATGAGCTTCATGGTGGGCCTGTGATTCCGTGGTTAGGTGGTTGCGGGGTTGTCATCGGCTCGGCTCGGCATCAGCCAGCCGCCAAGCAGTAACAGGATCAAGCCGCCCAGCGAGATCCAGTACCAGCCCTTGAGCCCCATGGGGCCGAATTGGTAGACCGAGCCGGCACTCAGCATCACCCCGTCGTCAAAGGGCACGATCCAGCTGACGCCATACCGCAGATGGTCCGGCGGCGTCTGGATCAGCTCGGCGTAGGCTAGGGCCTCGGGGGCTGGGCCGGATTCGTCGATCTCGACTCGGAAGAGGCCATCGTCACTGCCAATCCAGAGGCGCTCGGTCTGCTCGGCCTTGGCTGGCTCGAGATAGAGCGAGAGCATGCGGCTGTTCTCGAGTCCGACCTTCAATCGCTGCCAGGGCTGCATCGGCGCCTCTTGCCAGAAGAGTCCGCGATCGGTGCCGGCGATCAGCCGGCCGCCATCGGTGATGACGAAGCTGAAGACGTTGATGTCCTCCGGCAGACCGTCGCGATTGGGCTGCCAGTTGAGCGGGTCGTCGGCTTGGGCGCTGAAGACGCCAGCGCCGACGCTGCCCAGATGCAGCCACAGTGCATCGTCGATGCGCTGGGTCTCGAGCCGGTAGACGCTGGTGCCTTCGAGCGCGCGTTGCCATTGACCATCGCTCTGCACATGCAGACCGTCGCCGGTGCCGACCAGCAAGCGCCCATTGGCGAGGAGTTCGTCGCGGACGCGGACCTCAAGGGCTGGCATCCCGGCCGGGGCATTGAACAGCCCGCCGCCGGTGCCGATCGGACCTTTGGAGGCATCGCCGGCGAGGTCCGCCGAGAGTGCGGTGACCGGGTGGCCGCCGAGGTCGATCTTGACGCCTGTCCATTGATCGTTGGCGAAGCGCCAGAGTTCACCGTCTTGGGTGCCGGCCAGGATCGAGCCATCCTCGGCACGGGCCAGATCGGTGATGTGACCGCTGTCGACGGGGGCGTTGCGGATCAGCCGCTCGCCGCCGGGGATGAGCGGCCCGGCGATGAGCAGGATAAGCCCTAATACGGCAAGGCCGATGGCGACGGGACGACTGGCTTTCATGGTGACTCCTCGTGTATTCGATGGTTAACCCTAACAAGTATCGTTTGGCTGGTCCCTAAGCAAGAGGGAAACCGGGGCTGCCGCCTCTGCTATCATCGCCGGCCTTGGCATGTTGCAACAGACTTGAGATCAGCGCGATGACCGTTCGTACCCGTTTTGCCCCTTCCCCGACCGGCTACCTCCATGTGGGCGGCGCCCGCACCGCGCTGTTCTGCTATCTGTTCGCGCGCCGGCACGGCGGGCAGTTCGTGCTGCGCATCGAGGATACCGATCTTGAGCGCTCGACGGCGGAGTCGGTGAACGCGATCATGGAGGGGATGACCTGGCTCGGCCTCGATTACGACGAGGGGCCCTTCTTCCAGACCGAGCGCTTCGAGCGCTATCAGGCGGTGATCGATGAACTGCTCGACAAGGGCCTCGCCTACCGCTGCGATTGTCCGAAGGAGCGCCTCGAGCGCCTGCGCGACACGCAGATGGCGGCCAAGGTCAAGCCGCGCTACGACGGCCACTGCCGCGGGCGCCAGATCGACCCTGAGCAACCGCATGTAGTGCGCTTCAAGAATCCGGTCGATGGCGCGGTGATCGTTGACGATCTGATTCGCGGTCGCGTGCCCTTTGCCAACAGCGAACTCGACGATCTGATCCTGCGTCGCAGCGATGGCTCACCGACCTACAACCTCACTGTGGTGGTCGATGATGCCGAGATGCAGATCAGCCATGTCATCCGCGGCGACGATCATCTCAACAACACGCCGCGCCAGATCAACATCCTCAAGGCTTTAGGCTACGAGCCGCCCCAGTATGCGCATGTGCCGATGATCCTGGGGTCCGACGGCAAGCGCTTGTCGAAGCGCCATGGCGCGGTCAGCGTGGTCGCGTATCGCGATCACGGTTATCTGCCCGAGGCCCTACTCAATTATCTGATCCGCCTGGGCTGGTCACATGGCGATCAGGAGGTCTTCTCGCTCGATGAGATGATCGCGTTGTTCGATATCGCGGACGTGAATACCGCCGCCTCGGCCTTCAACGTCGAGAAGCTCGACTGGCTCAATCAGCACTATATCCAGCATGCCGACCCCCTGCACATCGCGCGGCTGCTGAGCCCGCACATGGGCGAGATTGGCATCGATCCGACAGAGGGGCCAGAGTTGGTGGACGTGGTTCGGGCGCAGGCCGCACGTGCTAAGACCCTGACTGAACTCGCCAATATCAGCGCCTTCTGCTACCAGGACTTTGACGACTACGACGAGACCGCTGCGAAGAAGCATCTGCGCCCGGTCGCGCGGCTGGCACTGGAGCGTCTGCGCGCGGAGCTGGAAATGCTGGCGCTCGAGGACTGGGAGCCGGAGACCTTGCACCGCGTGGTCGAGCGCGTCTCCGAGGCGCTGGAGCTGAACATGGGGAAGGTCGCGCAGCCATTGCGCGTTGCCATCGTCGGCCGCGCTGCGTCACCGGGGATCGATGTCACGCTGCAACTGGTGGGTAAGACGGCGACCTTGCGCCGCATCGATCGCGCGCTAGCGTTTATCGACGCGCGTGCCGCTCAGGGCTGATGCGGTTCGTCTCGCGCGCCCCGCGCTAGGCGGGGCGGGCGAAGGCGTTGACGATCAGGCTCCCCATTGCCTGACGTTGCCGGTGTCGAGATGCACGAAATCAGAGCGTGAATAGTAGCCAACGCCACCCCGGCTGAGCCGAACGGCGACATCCCGGATGTTGCGCGTCGGCAGGTCGCCGAAGCGGACATCGATGGCCTTGCCGGTCATGTGCAGGCTGCGCTTTGCGACACCGCTCGAGGTGCGCCTGAGCATGTCGTTGGTCTTGGGCGAGCGATAGCCGCTGACGATCTCGAAGACGGCGTCTTCGTGGCCCAGGGTCTGTTTGACGTCGAAGAGGATGTCGTACAGCTTGGGATCGATGGTGGTGACGTCGCCGGTGCGGAAGTCACGCAAGAATTGATTGAGCTGCATCAGCGAGCTGCGCTGGTAATGATCGCCTTGGCGGTAGGTCAGTGTCAGGCGTTCGTCGGTGTGTAGATGATGGAAGGAGAGGACGCGTGGCTGGTCGAGCTGGCGGCGTTGGCTGCGGGCAACGGTGGGCGCTGAGGCAACAGCCAAGGCGGCACCGAGGAAAATCCGTCGGTTCACTAGTATCCCCCTAGAATCGAGCATGTTGTTGGGCGCCCTGAGTATAGGTCGAGGGGCGGTGAAAGCAATGGCGATTCGGTCACGGTTTGACGAATGCCACCCATCCTCTAAACTACATCAAGTAAAATGGTTAAGCAACGGTTTGTGCTGAGGAAATCTGATGGGGTTGCGAATAACCCAATGGGCTGTCTCGAGCGCTCTGTCGGGCTGTTCCGCAGGGGTGTTCAAGGGGTTGAAAGCTAACGCAATTGGCCCGCGCATGGCCGCTGGTTCCTCAATGACGGCCAGCGCTGTCCGGCGTAGGCGTACGCGTGTTGGCCTCTTGCTTGCTGTGCTTGGCGTGGCCGTGGTGCTCCCGCCGCGAACGGCGAGCGCCGATGTGTTCAAGTACGTCGACCAGGATGGGAACGTCTTCTTTTCGGACGAACCGCTGAGCAGCTCCGGACTCAGGCTCGAGTGGAAGCGCACGGCAACCCGGCTCGCGGCGAGCAACAGGGAGCGTTCGCGGGCGCTGCGGCGGCAGGCCGAGGTGGATGCGCGCTTGCAAGCGCGTCTCGACGCCGAGACCGGTGCCGCAGAGGTGATCGAGCAGTGGGGGGCAGTCCGGGGGGCGGCCCGGGGGTCGGTCGCGCCGCTCAGCGAGTCGATGTGGCTGCGGCGGATGCGTTATCAGCCGCTGATCGAAGCCGCCGCGCGCCGGCATGGGCTGGTGCCGGAACTGCTGCATGCGGTGGTCCGCGCCGAGTCCGCCTACAAGCCCGATGCGATCTCACACGCCGGTGCCTGTGGGCTGATGCAGCTCATGCCTGGAACGGCGGAGCGCTTCGGTGTCACCGAGATTTGGGATCCAGCGCAGAACATCGAGGGCGGCGCCGCCTATCTACGCTTCCTGCTCGATCTATTCGATGACGACATCCGGCTTGCACTCGCCGGCTACAACGCCGGCGAGAACGCGGTGAAACGCCACGGCCATCAGATCCCGCCGTATGCCGAGACCCAGCACTATGTGCGTAAGGTGCTGCAATTCCTCCGGGCCGAGGAGGCGTCGTGGTCGTCCTGAGCGGCCCTCAGTCTTCGCCAATCACACGGTTGTCCTTGGGCCGTGAGAGGAGGCGCTCGGCCTCGAGTTGGTGATTAGCGAAGATCATCCGGTAGTCGGCGTCATCAACGTCGTCGCGGTCGGCGCGCAGGTTGCGCACGATCGCACGCGCGTCTTGATAGCGCTCCTGGGTCTCGATATGAGTCAGCTGCATGGTGGGGGTGATCTTGTAGACGAAGTAGGGCATACCACAGGGTCCGAGGTTGGCCGCCGATCGGGGCAGAGAGCCCGCGTTAGACGGCGTGCTGATTGCAGGAAAAGCGTCTTGATGTTGTCGCCAATTTGGGGGCGAGGCGCAAGTGATCCAGCTCCCAAGCTCAGCGAAGATTCTTCTTGTAGCTTGGAATCTTGGCATTCAACGCCTTGGAGACATTGGCGAACTCCATGGTCACGCTCGCCAGCTGTACGCCGCTGAAATCGGTCTCGGTGACGGTGGCGCCGCGCAGAATCGCGCCGCCGAGTACCGCGCCCGTCAGATCCACGCCGGTCAGATCGGCGTTGCGGAAATTGGTGTGCTGGGCTGAGACATTGCGCAGGCGAGCGCCAGCAAGGTTGGCGCCTTCGAGGTTGGCGAGGTTGATGACGGTGAAGCCCTCGGGCTGGCTACTGGTCAGATCGGCGCCTTGCAGGTTAGCCTTGACCAGGTTGGCGTCGTTCAGATGACAGTCGCGCAGATCGGCTGCGCTGAGGTTGGTCTCGCGCAGGTTGGCCTGAATGAACAGCGCCCGGCGGGCGGTGATCTGGCTGAGATCGCTATGGCAGAAGTCGGTGCCGCGCAGGTCGGCGCCGCTGAGCCTAGCTTGCCGCAGGTTGGCGAAGCGGATCTCGGCCTTGCGCAGGTCGGCGCCTTCCAGGTTCGCCTCGCTGAGATCGGCGCCGGAGAGTACGGCCACGCTAGCCGGTCGCTCCGAGCCGGCGTGCACCCGAGCGAGGTTGGCGCGGCTCAGGTTGGCATCGTTCAGATGGGCGTTGAGCAGGCTGGCGCCGGTCAGGATCGCGTCCCGCAGGTCGGCGCCGACCAGGTCGCTGAACTCGAGATTGGCGTCGCTCAGATCCTGCCCGCGCAGGTCGGCGCCATTGAGCCGCATATCGCGTAGGTCCGCCCCGACCAAGGCATCGCCCTCGACCGAAGCCAGCACCTCGCCGGTTTCTTTGTGCTTGATGTCGACCATGATGTCCTCCTCAGGTTAGCGGGCACACCGGACCTATTGCTTTGATGGGTTGGCCGGCGCGTTCGGCTATGCTATCTACCCGATGCCGCCTTTGCACCAGACTTCGCATGAGATGTCGCATCAGATAAAGAGCATGCGGCGGCGCAGCAACCGAGGAGGAGATGATGAAGCTCGAGACACTCGCTATCCACGCCGGCTTTGAGCCGGACCCGACCACGAAAGCGGTCGCGACGCCGATCTACCAGACCACCAGCTACGCCTTCGATGACACCCAGCACGGGGCCGATCTGTTCGATCTTAAGGTGCAGGGCAATATCTACACCCGCATCATGAACCCGACCAGCGATGTCCTGGAAAAGCGCGTCGCGGCGTTGGAGGGCGGCGTCGGTGCGCTGGCATTGGCATCGGGGATGGCGGCGGTGACCAATGCGATCTTCACGCTCGCCCAGGCCGGTGACAACATCATCGCCGGTTCGACCCTCTATGGCGGCACCTACAACCTGTTCGCACACACCCTGCCGCGACTCGGGATCGAGGTGCGACTGGTCAAGCCGAATGACATCGACGCCATGGCCGCGCAGATCGACGCCAACACCAAGGCGGTGTTCTGCGAGTCGATCGGCAATCCGGCCGGCAATGTCGCCGATCTCAAGGCGATTGCCGACCTGGCCCACGCGCACGGCGTGCCGGTGATCTGCGACAACACGGTGCCGAGTCCCTACCTGTGCCGGCCGTTCGAGCACGGCGCCGATATCGTCGTGCATGCGTTGACCAAGTACATGGGCGGTCACGGTACCACCATCGGCGGCGCGCTGGTCGACTCCGGCCAGTTTCCTTGGGCCGAGCACGCCGAGCGCTTCCCGATGCTCAATGAGCCGGATGTCTCCTATCACGGCGTGGTCTACACCGAGGCGCTCGGGCCGGCCGCCTATATTGGCCGCGCGCGGGTGGTGCCGCTGCGCAACATGGGCGGCGCCATCTCGCCGTTCAACAGCTTCCTGATCCTGCAGGGGATCGAGACGCTGCCGGTGCGCATGGATCGGCATTGCGAGAACGCGATCGCGGTAGCCGAGTATCTAAAGGGTCACGATAAGGTCGAATGGGTGCGCTATGCCGGTCTGCCCGATAGCCCGGACTATCCGTTGGTGCAACAGTACATGGACGGAGGAAAGGCCAGCTCGATCCTCTCCTTCGGCATCCGTTCTGGCGCGGGAGATGGCCGCGCGGCCGGTGGGCGTTTCATCGACGCGCTCAAGCTCGCGGTGCGCTTGGTCAACATCGGCGATGCCAAGACCCTGGCCTGCCATCCGGCGACCACGACCCATCGCCAGCTCTCGCCCGAGGAACTGGCCCGCGCCGGGGTGAGCGAGGATCTGGTGCGCCTGTCGATCGGCATCGAGCACATCGATGACATCATCGCCGATTTGGATCAAGCCTTGGCGGTGGCCTAAGCCGCGACAGAAACGCCGGCAGCAGGCCCCTTGGAGCCTGATCCAATGGGTCTGAGCGTCATATCCCTGAACCCCCAGCGAGCCGAGCAACCTGCGATGAAGATTCACTGTCTGATGCATGTGCCCTTCGAGGGGCCGGCCCAGATTGCCGATTGGGCCGAAAGTCGCGGTCACCCGATCGCATTCAGCCATCTGTTTGCCGGTGATGCATTGCCCGAACTCGACGCCTTCGATCGCCTGGTCGTGATGGGTGGGCCCATGGGTGTCGGGGATGAAGATCAGCACCCTTGGCTGAGCGCCGAGAAGGCGTTGATTCGCTCGGCCATCGAAGCTGGCCATTCGTTGGTCGGCGTCTGCCTCGGGGCGCAGTTGATCGCCGAGGCACTCGGCGCGCGGGTGAGCCGGAATCCGCAACAGGAGATCGGCTGGTTTCCGATCCGGCTCACCGAGGCCGCGCGCGCGCACCCGTTCTGCAAGGATCTGCCTTCCGAGCTGCAGGTGCTGCATTGGCACGGCGATACCTTCGCGTTGCCGCCCGGTGCCCTGCATCTGGCCGCAAGCGAGGCTTGTACGCAGCAGGGCTTTTTGGTCGATGAGCGCATCCTTGGCCTGCAGTTCCATCTGGAGATGACGCCGACGAGTCTACGCACGCTTTGCAGCTACTGCGCTGATGAGCTGGTGCCGGCCCCATTCGTGCAGAGCGCGGAGCAGATGCTCGCGGTCTCGCCCGTGCGCTATGAAGAAACGGCGCGGGTGCTGGAGGTGCTGCTCGATCGGCTTGCGGAGTGAGGGTGGTGCCGGCGATCAGCGCAGCAGCTGCGGCCATTATTGAGGACGTACCTTTGATGGGGAGCCGGACACCGTTGGCGTCAGGGCAAACGCATCAGAATGTTGCTAGATACTTCTAGAACGAGGCTGAGGTAGGATTGGCAACCAACTGAATCTCATGTTGGTATGCCGAAAGTGTCGGAAGCACTCGAAGAACAGTCGTTGGTGGCGCATTTCAGCATCCTTGATGACCCCCGAGATGTCACTCCCATGACACGTTCCGGCGTGTGTTCTCGCTGCTGCGGCCCGAGGTGTTCGAGGAGTGCGAACTGCTGATGCAGAACCCGCCCTCCGACTGATCCTGAAGGCGAGCTATATTAGAATATCTTGATGCGTTCGCCCTAACCAAGACCCACCCCACGAAGCCTATGGGCGCGCGGCGGCTCATCACCCGATGTTGAAGCAGCTTGCGAGCACCCTGCGGGCACGCGATTATGCACTGCTCAAGGAGCAGAAATTGATTCGGTGTTGGCTGGTCCAAATCCGCTCCAAATCGGCCTGCGGCCTGGCATACTTAGCAGATATGATGATCGAGAGTCGACAGCGAGCCGTCAACGCGCGGCTGATTCCTTTTCGCCAGCCGACGACTGGATACGGTCGCGCTGGGCATGCCTGTGCTGGCCGGAACGGCCCACAACGCCAGCTCGGCTTCACCCTGATCGAGCTGATGGTCGCGCTCACCATCATCGGCGTGCTCGCCATGATGGCCTACCCGAGCTATCAGGACTACGTGATCAGCGCGCGGCGTGTGCAGGCCCAGACCGGGTTGCTCGAGCTGCAACAGGCGCTCGAGCGCTATCGCATGCGGCATCCGAGCTATGCCGATTGCCTGAGCAACGGCGACTGCGTGCTGCCCGACAATGATGACTACGCATTCAGCATCCGCAGTGCCGATACCACCTCCTATGTCCTCGAGGCCGAGGTCAAGGACACAGGCGCGCAGTCGGCGGATAGCGATTGCCTACAACTGACCCTAGATCAGAACAACGCGAAGACACCGGTCGACTGCTGGATGAGGTGATGCCGATGACGCGCGGGAGGCGACGCAACCGGCTACGACGTCGCAGTCGCGCTGGATGCGCTGGTCGCGAATGCGCGGGCCTCTCGCTCATCGAGTTGCTCGTCACCATGAGTCTGCTGGCAATCCTTCTGGCCATCGGTATCCCCTCCTTTCAGGGGAGTCAGGAGCGAGCGCGGTTGCGCAATAGCGCCGAGGCGGTCTATTCACTGCTGCAGTTCGCGCGCTCGGAGGCGATCAAACAGTATCGCGATCTCTTCGTCGTGGTCAGCACGGGCGAGGCCGGGGCGGCGGGCGACGGCTGGTGCCTCGCAATCGCCAACGACCGAGACTGCGATTGCTCGGTGGCGGGGGCGTGCCAGTATGGCGGCGGGGCGGATCGGCAGGAACACAGCCTTTCCAGTGAGGGCTTTCCGGGCGTCGCCTTGGCCTCGAACCGCGCGTCTTATCGGTTTGAGCGCAAGCTCGGCAAATGCTCGAGCGCCGGCACCCTCGAACTCACCGGGGCGGAGTCGTCGAGCATCACCATCAAGGTGGCCCCGCTCGGGCGGGTGGCGCTGTGCTCGGATGCGTTCTTGGGGCTGCCTGAATGCCGATGAGCCGGCGTCGGTCGGGAATCCTCATCATCCGGTGCTGGTCGGGCCGGCAAACGGGGTTGTCCCTGGTCGAACTCATGATTGGGCTGACGGTGGGTTTGCTCATCATGCTCTCGGCATTGACCCTGTATACGGTCAATCTGCGCTACGCCGCCGATATTCTGGGCGCGGCGCGCTTGAATGCCGAGCTGCGGGCGGCGATGGACATGATGGTGACGGATATCCGGCGCGCCGGTTTTGGTGGCCAGGCGTTCACGGAGCCTGGTGTCTCCGACTTGGCCCTGTTTGAGGACGGCACCTGTCTCGTTTTCACCTATGACGCTAATCAGGATGGAATTTTGAAGCAGATGACCGCTGACGCTAGCGGTTCCTACGAACTGTTCGGCTTCAAGGTCGAGGACCATATTCTCAAGGTGCGACAGGGCGGCGGCGATCTCTCGGCGTGCAACAGCGGCGGTCAATGGCACGGGTTGACCGATCCGGCGAGCGTGCGCATCGCGAGGGAGGAGCCGGTGTTTTCGATCGATTACCACTGTCGTCGTCGCGACACCGGCGTGAGCGCCGAGGGACAGCGCTGTCAGCCCGGGATTGCGCTCTATGAGGCAGCCAGGGCGGACCATCAGGCGGACAGCTTAGAGGCGTCGGATACTGCCTTTCCGATTGAGCTTATCGAAACCCGGCTAGTCCACATCACCCTTGAAGGGTCGCTGACCCAGGATCCGACGATCCATGCGCGCCGGACGCAAGCGGTCTTCGTGCGCAATCATCGGGTCGTTAACATCGCGACCTCGGACTGAGCGTGCGTTGGTCATGATCCAATGCGTGACAAGTCGCGCCCTTCAGGGCGGTGTGCACGCCAAGAGGCTCATGGTGAGAAACTGCCTACAGCAACAGCAACGGCGCCCGTGCGTCTGCGTCCGCATCCCTCGCCTCCAAGCCGGGGCGACGACGCTGGCGGTGACGGTCTTGGTATTGAGCCTGGCCACACTCCTGTCGATCGGTGTCTCGCGCACCACGCAGATGGATCAGCGCATGGCGGCGAATCAGCAACGCGCGCGACAGGCCTTCCTCGCCGCCGAAGCCGGCATGGCGCATGCCCTCTCGTTGCTCGCCGAGCGGGACGCGCAGACGGGTCGGCTGATCGGAATCGATCGCGACCAAGGCGGCGTCGCCGATGAGATCACCCCGTTAGCGGATCGGGTCACCGGTGCCTACCGAGCCGCCTATTGCGACCCCGAGGATTCCGCGCAGCGCTCAATCAACTGTCCCGATGCGCCGGGTCCGCCCACCTGCGATCGGCTGGATGGAGAGCCGGCCGCAACCTCAGATGCGGACAGTTCGCTAGAGGTGGACGACTTGCCGGAGGCAGGCAGTTCGCCGGAGACGACCGAGGCGCGCTACCTGCGCACACCGCTCATCGCCGCCTGCGGTTGGAGCGATGATGGGATCGCGCGGCATCTGATCGTGCAGGCCACGCAGGCGATGCCGAAGGTTGGGGTGGACGTGACGAGCGCGGTGATCATCAAGGAGGCTGGTATGAGCGCGGCTCAGCTGTTTCGCGACATGATGGGGGTGGCCGATCTCGCCGCCTACGAAGCACGAGTGGCGGACCGGGTGATCGATGCCGACCAGGCTGCCATCCTCGCCGAGCATGGCGGCGCCCGCGCCGAGGCCATCGTGCTCAAGGGCGATATGGTGCTGCCGAATGAGCAGACGCTCGGCTCCCGGGATCACCCGGTTGTGCTGGTGATCGATGGCGATTGGCTGGGCGGTGCGCCACGCATCTGGGGCGTGGTCTATGTGAGAGGCTCGATCGAGTTCGCTGGCAACCCCGAGATCCACGGCGCCTTGATCGTCGAGGGCGCGCTCGACGAAGCGTGGGATGCGATCGAGTACGACTCGAACGTGCTGAACACTGTTCGCGGCCGGATTGGCGCATCGGCCCCCAAGCCCGGCACCTGGCGCGATTGGTCGACGCGGTGAGGGCGAGGATGCACAGTCGCCGGCCCGCGACGGCGTCGGGCTTTGGCTTGGTCGAGGCATTGATCGCACTCGTTGTCTTGAGTGTCGGCGCGCTCGGCCTCGCGCGCCTGAATGTGCGCTTATTGCAAGAGATCGCGCCCGCTCGGGTCGAGGCAGAGGCGATGCAGTTGGCCCAAACCCAATTCGCCTTGGCGCGTTTTCAGGTGTCGAGCGGCACCTGCACGCTCGAGGATGAGACCAGCACGGCCCATGCCGGTGAGTCTGCCGAGTATCAGGTTCTGCGGCGCTCGACCGATCCAGTGGCCGGGACCGAACAACGGTCGTCACTCGGCGTCGAGGTCAAGGTGTGTTGGTCGCGCGAGGACGATGAGCCCTGTGATTGGGATCAGACCGGCCCGGATGAGGTGGTGCTGCAAAGCCTGATCAGCTGCAATGGCCTCTTGGGCCAATAAAAAAACCGCACCCGAAGGTGCGGTCTGAATCAGCCTGGTCGGCGGTGTAGGCCGACCTCTCCAGCGCTCATTCGACGCTCAGGGTCTGCTCGAACTCGGCAATCATCACCGGGTCGGTCAGCTCGGTGGGCAGGTGATCGAATTTCTTCACGAGTCCGGGCCAGAGCAGGTTGTAGAACAGTTCGCCGCGCACCAGGGCGACGCCCTCGGCGGGGATCTCATAGACCAGCTCGCGTTCCTCGTGTGGGCGCAGGCGGGTATCCTCGCCCGGTTGGGTCGCGGTGGGCGGCGGTGCCGGCATGCCCTCGTCGTCGGCGAGCGCGTAGGAGAGGTAGGCCTGCGGGTCGGACTGCGCCGGGTGACCCTCGGCATTCTCCCAGATCACCTCGCCCTGATCGTCATAAGCGGTCAGCTTGATGAACAGGTTGCGGAAGGGCGCGCCGGTCGGCATCGCGTGCGGCAACTGGTTCTTCAGGTAGACGGTGGTCTTGAGGGTGTCGCCGTTCGCAACCGCGTTGACATCGAAGATCACGGCGCGCTTGAGCATCGCCGGGCTGTGCCCACCGCCCATGCTGTGATCGGCGATGCCCTCGGCGACCGGCATGTGACAGGACAGGCAGTTGACGTTCGAGAGGCTATCCCGGTACTCGTTGCCGGTCTGGCACAGCGGTACGCCATGCGGGTTGTCGCGCTGGTCATGGCAGCCCATGCAGGCATCGGAACTCTTGATCAAGCGCGGATTGGCTTCCATCGGCAGGGCCGGAATGATCTGGCCGTCGAAGACGATCGGCTCACCGCGATGCGGATTCGGTTTCTGCGAGCTATCCGCACCGAGCCCGGCGCCGCCGAAGAGATCGTCACCGGCGGCCGCGAGCTGGGCGAGGCCGTCCTTGATGCCGAGCGGCGCCTGCAGTTTGTCGGACAGCTCATAGGCCTGGATGCCGAGCCGCAGCTTGCCGTCCTCGCCTTCGATGCCCTTGTAGGCCTTCAGGGTGTGACAGGCGACGCAGTTGACGCCCTCGTTATAGGCCACCTTCGCGTCGAGCTTGGTGCGCTGGTCGAGTGCGGCGTTGGGGGCGTGACACTGCAGGCAGATCGGGTACTTGCCCGAGGCCTTGTGCAGCACGCCTTCCTCGGTCGGGGAGCCGGCGACCATCTCGTAGAAAGTGCCATGGATCGGATCCTTGAGCGCGGTGCTCTGTGCGTGCATCGAGCCCTTCCACTGTCGATAGATCTCCTGGTGGCAATTCGAGCACACCTCGGAGGAGACATGGTGGATGGGGGGCTCCTCGTCGGCGATAGCGAGGGAGGGCGCGGTCGCCAGCAGCAACGCGCTGGTGGCCATGGCGTGGAGATAGACGGAACGCAGCATCAGGGACATCCTCCTTCGGGAGTCGGTTTTGTGACGATTCTGCGGCGGCATGATCGGTTGCGAGTATGCCCAAGGTCAATACCCTGTATTGCCGCTCGTATTCGATGCTGCTGTAATCAGGGCTCGATCAATGGTGATGGAGCTAGACTCTAGTGTTGCGCAAAGTGCGCGATAGTGTACTATTATCTCATGG
>NZ_JCAQIA010000098.1:0-515 GCF_059621085.1 Halochromatium sp. NSM3
CGTGGTGTGCGCGGTTTCTTCGCCCCTCGGGTGGTCTTGCGCAGCTTCTTCAGATTGACCTGCTGAGCCAGGGCCAGCAGCAAGGCGCAGAGCTGAGCCAGATCCGCCTGCGGATAGCCGAGGGTGTTGAGCTCGGAGTGGAGATGGCCCTCGAGCTTTTGAAACGCCGTCTCGATGGTCCAGCGCCCGCGATAGAGCGCGGCCACGGTGGCGGCATCGGCCTGCTCGGCGGGCAGGTGGGTCAAGACGATCAGCGCCCGATCGCCGTTGCGGGTCGCACGCTTGAGTTTGAGCACCTTTGAGCACCACGCGCCGCCAGGTCCAGGTGTGTCCCTCGGCATCGGTGACCTGCACGGGCTGCTCGAACAGCGCGCCATCGCCACCGTGGCCCACCGGTTGCCGGGCACTGAGCGGCTTGACGCTCAGGCCCGCGTGATAGCGGAACGAAGGCCGCCTGACGCCGGGCGATGGCGGCCAGACAGTTGCCATCGAGATAACGAATCCGATACCCGGGC
>NZ_JCAQIA010000039.1:0-30078 GCF_059621085.1 Halochromatium sp. NSM3
AATTATTTATTGGGGCCCCGGGGTGTCGCCTTTGCTATCCCCGTTTTTCCGGTTCGGGCCCCCCCCCGGGGGCCAACCGGCAAACTCGGCGGTTTCCCCCAACGGCCATGTCTTTTAGATTCATTGCGTTATGCTCGTGAACAGAGGTCTGGATTAGGCCTTGCAGCAGTAATGAAAAGGTCATGAAACAGCGGCCTTAGGCTGGGGCGACGATGATCTTGGTCGCCATGCCGCCGCCGAGAGCGATCCGTGCCTGATCGCGTAACACGACCAATCCGCCGCCCTGACGCTGCAGCACGCAGAGCTCGCTGCCGATGTTCAGTCCCAGATCCGTCAGCCGGCGGTCGATGCCACGGCCGGCACGCAGTCCGACCACCCGCACGCGCTGGCCCTCATCGGCCATGGCCAGAGCGAAGGAGGCGGGTTGTTGGTCTTTCATCTCGAGACGTCCGATGGGGCAGTGAGGCCAGGGGCATTCCTGATAACACAATAAAGCAAACACGAACGAGTCGCAATGCGTATTGTTTTCAGAGCTGGCCTTTGATGAGGCTCAACGATGTCGCGCTCAATGCTCGGCATCTGCGGGCGTGACATCTCCCGGCCTCAAAAGCTGGGAAGGATGAGAATGATTTGCATCATCTCTCATTGTGAGGATACAATGCGAACCGTTCCCGTTGCGAATGTTCCTTGCACCCTATCCTTAGATGTTGGAGACCCTGCCAAGATGAGCCAGTACATCCATCATGTCCCCGGTCGCATTCGTGTGCGTTCCAAGGCTTTCCGCTGCTATGGCGAGCGCGCGAACAACGCTCAGGCCAAGCTGATGGCCATGGAGGGTGTGCGTGCGGTACAGATCAATCAGCGCGCATCGAGCATCGTCGTTCAGTACGACCCGGAGCTGCTGAGTCGCGTCGAACTCTTCTCGGCCCTCGAAGACCTCGGCTCTATGGCTGCGGTGCGGCGCGATGCGACCCATGCCAAACAGCTTGGCGAGACCTTCGGCAAGGCGCTGGTCGGCGCGATGATGCGGAAGGTGGTCGAGCAGTCGGCCCGCAATCTGGTTGGCGTTCTCGTCTGACGTCCTCGCACTGGCCGCCGCGCGCGGCGGCCCCTGAGAAATCAGGGTTGCAATTCGACGTAACGGGTAAGCTGACGCACCGGCGTACCGAAGAACGCAAGCACGGTGAGGTCTTCCTCGATGTCGAAGAAGGCATGATCACAGGCGGTGCGCACATACATCATGGTGCCTTTCTCGACGCAGTGGTCTTCGTCCTCGACGCGCAGCTGGGCGCGCCCTTCGAGCACCAGATAGAGTTCGTCCTCTTCGTGCGCGCTCTGCATCTCCTTGGAGCCGGCCGGGATGTGGTAGAGCGAACAGCTCAATGATGGCGTGCGCAGGAGTTCCTGGAAGCGGGTGGTCTGCGCATCGAGCTTGGCCATGAGTTCGGGCAGTTGGAAGACGAGCCAGTTTTGATCGCTCATCGGGCAGAATCCTCGAAAGTGAATGAGAACATCAACAGTGTACAGGGTTAAAGTGCGATGCGAATGATTTGCATCATATGAGACAGGGCACGACTGCACCTGTGCGGGGTCTAACCTTAAGCACACAGCCATGACGATGCGATGTCGTCTAAAGCCGACTCATCCGCTATGCTGCTATGCTGATAAGGTAATCCACCAGACACTGAAGAACAGGTCGCCTCCGCGCGCCACGAGGAAGGTTCTGATGAAGCTGTGCAAGACGTGTTTTTCCTCGCCTTGGCCGTTCATTATGGTCACCGCAATCGCCATCATGACCGGATTCGTCACTTGGCTCACCCTGGGCCTCTCTCAGCCAGGGCCGCAGCTGCGTCTTGCGGTCGGGTTGATCGCCTTCGTCGCTGTGGAGGCGACGCTGATTCACTATGTCGTCTCCTGCATGCGCCGGCATTGTCGACACCATGCGCCCGGGGTCGATCGTGGCCACCGCCTGAGCCCCAGATCCTGACCGGATAGGGGCGCGACAGGGGACGCATTGACTCAGTAGCAGGCCTTGTCAGCGGCGCTCGGCCTGCTTCTGGCTGACCTCGGCGACACGGTTGCGGAGATAGACCGGCAGCGCCTGATCCGGGCGCTTGCCTTGGTCACTCATGGCGCGTGCGAGCCAGGCGATATCCCCGGCCTCGGGGCCGATCTCGGTGAGTAGTCCTGGTATTGCCTCCGGTGCCGATCCCGACCCCGTTCTCGTCTCCGATGTCGGTTCCGGTGTCGTCTTCAACGCCGATCGATGCCGCTCTTGCAGCGCGGGATAGGCTTCCCAGCCACTGCCGGCCCTGCACCAGCCAGTTCCAGCCAGGGCGGGCGTCGATTCGGGCGCGACCACGCCTTCTTGATCAATCAGCGTTAGTTCATTCAGACCTTCAACCCGGAAGCATCCCCAATAGACCTCGCCCATGCGGGCATCGAGCGCGCAGGCGATCCGACGCTGCCCCGTCCGCCGATAGGCAGCGCGTGCTGTTGCCGCGAGCGTCGAGACAGCGATCACGGGTCGGTTCGCACCAAAGGCTACGCCTTGGGCGACAGCGGCGGCGATGCGCACGCCGGTGAATGAGCCCGGACCCCGGCCATAGGCGATGGCGTCCAGCTCGCTCAGGCGCAGGCCGGCCTCCCGCAACAGATCGTCCAGCATCCCGAGGATCAGGTCCGCGTGTCGGCGCGGGGCGTGCTCGCTCCGCTGTTCGAGCCGATCAGCGATGAGTAGGGCCGCCGAGCAACAGGCGCCCGAGGTTTCCAGTGCCAGGATCTTCATACCTTAAGGAGACTGCCGAATGGGACGATGAACGCGGAGACTGTACCATGGTGGTTTTTGCGCGGCGCAAGAACCACGACCATGCTCGTTATTCGCTTCTCACTCTCGCGCGCTCGGCGCTCATCGGTCCCGTTCCGGCCATGACGGATCGGCGCGCTGCCTATCAGGCGCTCGTCGCCGACGAGCGCCGCATGCTGCGGGTGCTGTCGGTGGTTTGCGAGCCGATCAGCCAAACCACGCTCGGACTCGTGCTCGACGCCTTGGGCTGGAAGGACCGGCGCGGCATCCCGCTCAAGGCGCGGCTCGGCAAGCTGCTGCGCGATCGGTTGCTCGAGGCGGGATTGATCGAGCAGCGGCGCAATACGCTCGTCTGTCATCCAGACCTGCTCGAGCCGCTCACCCGCGAGACGCTGGTGGACGGCAGCTTCCAGGCCATCGTCGCCGCCGCCGAGCAGGTGGTGCCGAGCGCGATGCGTAACTCCTGGGATCGTCCGAGCGAGGAGCGCCGCTTCCGGCTGTTGCGCATCGCCGTCTATTCCAGACGCGAGGACGAGGTGCTGAAGATGCTCTTGCTGCAGGGTGTCGAGTCCCTGGCGCAGGTGCGCTATCGGCAGGTCGAGCCGTTGGCGACCATCTGCACGCGCTCGGCGGACCCGGCGTGGCTCGAGACCCTGCCAGCGCGGCTCAAGCTTTTGGCGCTGGCGCCGATGCTGCGCGAGGCCGCGCTCGATCTCAACGCCCGGCCGAGTTCGTACCAGCTGATGGAACGTCTGCTCGGGCCGCTGGCGGCGACCGACCCGGACGCAGCCGACGCGCTCGCCGAGCAACGCTTGTTGCGCGGGCAGATCGATCGGGTCGCCGAGCTGCTCGTCGGGCGCGACGACCCCCAAGCGCTGATCTTGAGCGGCTGGCGCTCCATGCTGCGCGGCGCCTGTGCCGATGCCATCGAAGCCTACGAGGGCGCCCTCCAGCAGGTGCGGCGTCGCACGCGCAAGCGCAACGTCTATGTCCCGGGCATCCCCGGTGTGCTGCATCTGCTGGCCTTGCTGCGGCGCGGCGAGCCGGGGGATTTGGAACGGGTGCGGCAATTGGTCGCGATCTGCCTCAAGGCCAGCGTCACCGATCTGCTCGAGCCGGTGTACCGGCTGCTCGACGACCTGGCCGCCGTGCTGAGTGGCCAAAGCCGCGTCGCCGAGAGCGCCTGGCTGCTGCATAACTTAGCGCCACGCGGACCCTTTCCGGCGCTGTTCCAAGCCTTGGCCCTGCACTGGCTCGGTCAACGGCCCTCGGCCGAGGCCTTGAGCGCGTTGACGCGCGGTGCCGAGCAGGCCGCGAGCGCGGGCCTGGATTGGTATGCGCGCGAGGCAACCGCCTTGCTCGCCCGGCTCGGTGTCGACGCTGAGCAGCCGACGCTTGCCGAGCCACCTCGCCAACGGGTCCTGCTCACCGATCTGCTGGCACCCAAACCAACCTGGGAGATCGCGCTGGAGGCGCTTAAGGGCCTGGCCGAGCAGCGCGAGACGAGCGCCGATCGGGTCGGGCAACGGCAGGACGAGGATCGCCGCATGGCCTGGCTGCTGACCCTCTATGACGATCTGGCCGTGCTCGAACCCCGCGAGCAGAAGCGCACCAAACGCGGCGCTTGGACCCAAGGGCGAGCTGTCTCGCTGCAGCGCCTCGCCGAGGAACCCGACCGCTTTCCCTATCTCGGTCCGCGGGATCGCGCCATCTGCGACGCCATCACGCGCGAGCAGCAGGTCGGCTGGTACGGCGGTTATGGCCGCGCCAGCTTCAGCCTGGAGCCGGATCGGGCGTTGATCGCCGCGATTGGCCATCCGTTGGTGATCCGTCCCAATGCGCCAGAGACGCCAGTCGAACTGGTGCGGGGAGCGCCCGTGCTGAGCGTGATCCGCCGTGACCGGGATCTACTGGTCAGTCTCGAGCCCTATCCGCAGCCAGGGCGCGCGTTGCTGCCGCAGCAGGAAACCCCGCAACGGCTGCGCGTGATCCAATTCGACGCCGGGCATCTCGAAATCGCGCGCATCCTGGGGCCCGAGGGGCTCGCGATTCCGCACGCCGGCGAGCAGCGTCTGCTCAATAGCCTGAGCACGTTGGCACCGATGCTCAGCGTGCACTCGGATATCGGCGGTGGGGATACGGAGGTCGAGGCGGTCGCCGCCGATGCGCGTCCGCATCTGCATCTCTCGCCCGTGGACGAAGGTCTGCGTCTTGAACTCTTTATCCATCCTTTTGGCGAAGCCGGTCCGCAGCTGCGTCCCGGCGAAGGTCGCGTCAGCCTCTTTAGCGAGCGCGATGGCCACCCACTGCGCTGCACCCGCGATCTGGACGCGGAGCAACAAGCCGCCGCAGCCGTGCTCGCGGGCTGTCCGGTGCTGGTTGACCAAGATCGCTTGGGCGAGGATTCGGCGGGCGGCCAGAGTGAAGACCAGGACTGGACCTGGGATCTGCCGGACCCGGCCGAGGCCCTCGCGGCGTTGGAGCAATTGCATGCGCTCGGCGATCAGGTGCAACTGGATTGGCCGCAGGGTCGGCGCATCGCGCTGAGCGAGGAACTGGGCCTGAGCCGTCTGCAGGTGAAGGTGCGCCAGCAAGGCGATTGGTTCGATGTCGCCGGCGGTCTGCGCCTCGACGATGGCCGGGTGCTGGCGATGCGCGAGCTGATCGAGCGCGCGGCGGCCGCGCAGGGACGCTATGTGCGGCTCGGCGAGGGCGATTTTCTGGTCCTCAGCAGCGCCTTGCGGCGGCGTCTGCAGGGGCTGGCCGGTCTCATCGACGATGGGCGTTTCCATCCGCTGGCGGCACCGGCGGTGCACGAGCTGATCGATGGCATGCAGGTCGAGGCGAGCCAGGAATGGCAGGGGTTGCTCAAACGCTTGGCGCGGATCGAGGTGCTCGAGCCCGAGCTGCCCTCGACGCTGCAGGCCGAGCTGCGCGATTATCAACTCGAGGGCTTCCGTTGGCTGGCGCGGCTTGCGCATTGGGGCGCCGGGGCCTGTCTCGCCGATGACATGGGCCTGGGCAAGACCCTGCAGGCGCTGGCGCTGATCCTGTCACGCGCCCCGCACGGGCCGACGCTGGTGCTGGCGCCGACCTCGGTCTGCGGCAACTGGCTGGACGAGGCGCGGCGCTTCGCACCCACCCTGCGTCCACTGCGCTTCGGAGATGGCGAGCGCGGGACCATGCTGGACGAGGCCGGTCCGTTCGATTTGGTCGTCTGCAGCTACGGGCTGCTGCAGAGTGAGCGCGAACGGCTGAGTCAGGTCGCGTGGCAGACCATCGTCGCCGACGAGGCGCAGGCGTTCAAGAACGCGATGACCAAGCGTTCGCAAGCGATCATGGCGCTCAAGGGCGACTTTCGCATGATCACCACCGGCACCCCGATCGAGAACCATCTCGGCGAGCTGTGGAATCTGTTCCGCTTCATCAATCCGGGGCTGCTCGGCTCCTTGCGGCGCTTCAATCAGCGCTTCGCGATCCCGATCGAGCAGGACAAGGACCAGGACGCCCGCCAGCGCCTGCGCCAACTGCTCAAGCCCTTCATCCTGCGGCGGCTGAAGAGCGAGGTGCTCGCCGAGCTGCCGCCGCGCACCGAGATCGACCTGCAGCTCGAACTCAGCGCCGGCGAGATGGCGCTCTACGAGGCGCTGCGGCGCGAGGCGATGGAGCGTCTCGACAGCGAGGGCCGCCAGGCCGCGCCCGGCCACAAGCGGCTGCTGCTGCTCGCCGAGATCATGCGCTTGCGACGCGTCTGCTGCCATCCGCGCCTCGCACTGCCGGACACCGAACTCCCTAGCGCCAAGCTCGAGGCCTTCGCCGAGATCGTCGACGAGCTGCTCGACAATCGGCACAAGGCGCTGGTCTTCAGTCAGTTCGTCGATCATCTGAGTCTGATTCGCGAGCATCTGGATCGGCGCCAGATCCCGTATCAGTATCTCGATGGTTCAACCCCGGAGCCGCAGCGCCGCGCGGCGGTCGCTGCGTTTCAGGCCGGCGAGGGCGAGCTGTTCCTGATCAGCCTGCGCGCGGGTGGTTCTGGGCTAAATCTCACCGCCGCCGACTATGTGATCCACATGGACCCCTGGTGGAATCCGGCGGTCGAGGATCAGGCCTCGGACCGCGCGCATCGCATCGGTCAGGAGCGCCCGGTCACCGTCTACCGGCTGGTGGCCAAGGACACCATCGAGGAGCGCATCCTAAAGCTGCACGCGAGCAAGCGCGATCTGGCCGATGGGCTGCTCAGCGGCGCCGACGATGGCGGCAAACTCAGTTACGAGCAGATGCTGGCGCTGGTCCAGGGGCCGGGCTGAGAACCTCTCGCTCGGCCTCTCCTCTCAGCCTGTTCCCTCCGTCTCTGTCCTGGGTGCGCTAGGCAGCGCTAGGCAACCAGGTCGCCGTCACGCAGGCGCGAAGAAGGCGGCGAGGTCGTCCAGTGCCTCCGTGCGCCGCATCGGCGGCAGACTGTCGAGGAAGACGCGGCCATAGCTGCGGCTGTGCAGGCGCGGGTCGCAGACCACGAGCACACCCCGATCCTGGGGATCGCGGATGAGCCGGCCGGTGCCCTGTTTGAGCGCGATCACCGCTTGCGGGAGCTGGAAATCCCGAAACGGGTTGCCGCCCTGGCGCTTCAGCGCCTCGGCGCGGGCCTGCAGAATGGGGTCAGCCGGCGAGCTGAACGGCAGTTTGTCGATGATGACGCAAGAGAGGGCCTCGCCGCGCACGTCGACGCCCTCCCAAAAGCTCGAGGTTCCGAGCAGCACGGCGTTGCCGAGCTGGCGAAAGCGCTCGATCAGCTCGCCACGTGGCGCGCTGCCTTGCACCAGCAGCGGGTACTCGAGCCGGGATGTAAGCTCAGTCGCGGCCGCGCGCAGCGCGCGATGGCTGGTGAAGAGCAGGAAGGCACGGCCACGGCTGAGCGCGATGACCTCGCGCGCGACCTCGACCACGCGGGTTCCGTAGTCCGGATGGGACGGTTCGGGCATCGCTGTCGGGCAATAGAGCAGGGCCTGGCGCGGGTAATCAAAGGGGCTCTCCCATTGCGCGGTCTCGGCGTCGTCGCACCCGATGCGGCTGGCGAAATGCGCAAATGAGTCGCCGACCGCGAGCGTCGCCGAGGTGAAGATCCAGGCCGCTGGATGCCGAGCGCGTTGCTCGCGGAACACCTCGGAGACATCGAGCGGAGTCTGATGGAAGCGAAAGCCGCGCCCTTGCAGATCGAACCAGCGCACTTGCTTCGGCTCATCGCCGTCCTCGTCCTCAAGCAGGCTGTCGAGCCGGGTGCGCGTCGCCTTAACCCGCGCCATCAGTTGCTCGAGCCCGCGTGAACGCTCGGCGATCGGCTCCAGGGTGGCCGCGAGCTGATCGAGCGCGTCGCCCAGATCATCGATCGCCCGCGTGACCGGGCTGGCGTTGGCGATCTCCTGCCAGGGGCCACGGCGGTCTTGGGCGCCAAGCGCTTGGGTCAGGCTCAGCCGCAGCTCGGCGACGCTTTGGCGCAGGCCGTGGCAGGCGAGCGGTAGCTCGGGGAGATCGCCGGCCTCGCAGCGGTCGGTGGCCTCGATATCGCGCGCGAGTTCGATCAGTTGGCGCGCGCTGAGCGAGAGCCCGAAGAAGCTCGCGGCGACCTCGGGCAGCTGATGGGCCTCGTCGATGATGAAGCCGTCGGCATCCGGCAAGACCTCGCCGAAGCCCTCGTCGCGCAGCGCTAGATCGGCGCAGAGCAGATGGTGGTTGACCACCACCAGCTCGGCCGCCTGCGCGCGCCGGCGCGCCTCGAGCAGATGACAGTCGCTGAAGACCGGGCAGTCTTGGCCGAGGCAGTTATCGGCGGTCGAGGTCACGGCGGGCCAGACCGGGTCGTCTTCGGGGATCGCCAGCTCGGCGATGTCGCCCTGCTGGGTGTGGCCGCTCCAGTCGCGCACCAACTTGAGGTGGTGGCGCACATCGGGGCGATACCGGGTCGGCGCCTCGCAGGCGAGTTCGAGCCGATAGCGGCAGAGGTAATTGCCGCGCCCTTTCAGCAGCGCGACACCGATGGGCGCGCCCAGTGCCTCGCGGATCAGCGGGATGTCGCGCTGGAAGAGCTGATCCTGCAGGTTGCGGGTGCCGGTGGAGATGACGATCTTGCGCCCGCTGAGCAGCGCCGGCACCAGATAGGCGAAGGTCTTGCCGGTGCCGGTGCCGGCCTCGCAGATGAGGGCGCCGCCGGCTGCGAGTCGCTCGGCGACATGCGCCGCCATGTCTTGTTGCTGCGGGCGTGGATGGAAGTCCCGCAGCCGCTCGGCGAGCGGTCCATCGGCGGCAAGCGCCTCGATCACGGCCGGCGGTGTCGGCATGCGCGATCAGCCGCCGGCGGCCTTGCGTTCGGCCTCGACCGCACCGTCGATATCGCCGGCCTGGCGCCGCGCGGTGGCGATGATCTCCCAGTTGTTGCGCTTGAGCGCGGGCTGATCGCCGGTGAGGGCGTTCGAGCGCGTGGCGAGCTTCGAGGCCGAATCGCTCATGCCCTGCTCGAGTCGCACTCGCGCGAGCCGGTTCCAGAGATAGGCCTCCTGGGGCTGGATGCGCAGTGCGCGCTCAAGCGTTGCCGCCGCACCACCGGCGTCGCCGCTCTGGCGTTGCTGCTCGGCGCGTTCGGCGAGCGAGGCGACCCCCCGCGGCCAGCCGGCGGGGGCGCGCGCGGCGGGCCGGGCGCTGGCGACCTCGGGGGCGGGTGGAGCATTCGCGTCGGCGGCGTTCTCCGTGGGTGCGGGTTGTGCCGTCTCGCTCGGCGCGGGTTGCGGCGTACTCGGTGCCGGGCTGCTGGGCTGGGATTGCGCGGTCTGGGGCTCCCTCGCAGGTTCCCGGGGCGGCTCGCTTGCCGGTCGCGCCGGCTCTTGTGGCGGTGGTTGGCGCGTGTCTGTTTGGGCTTGGGGCGCTGGCTCGGCCTCGGCTTGAGTGGGTGAGCTGCTGTCGGTTGTGGCATCGGCCCCGACACGGGTGTCGCTGATCTCCTCTGGCGGGGTATAGGCATAGACCCGCGTCGGTTCCGGCGCGGGTGGCGCCTCGGGTTGCTGCGTCTCGATCGGCGCCGGCTCGACGCGTGGCGCGGATTGGCTCTCGACGATGGGTGCTGGTGGTCCGCTGCGCTCCATCGAGGTACAGGCCGTGAGGACCAGCGCTGGGAGCGTTAGTAGGGAAAGATGCTTGTACATGATCAGTTGCCGTAGAAATCGCGCATGAAGGGACTGGTGTTGCGCGGCTCTTGACGCTCGCGCGGTGGCGGCGGCTCAGGCTCCGGTCGCGTCTCCTGCTCGTCCTGAGCGGGCTGCGGTGCGTCATCACTGCCGCGAGGTTCGGAGCCGCCGCCGCCGCAGCTGGTGCGACCGGCATGGCCACGACTGAAGGGGATGCCGCGCTGTCCGCAGGCATCCGCCAGCTCGATCGAATTCGGGACCTCGTCGCTTAAAGGCTGGCTGTCGATCTCGGCCATGATATCGCCCCAGACCCGTAAGGCCCCACTGGAGCCGGTGAGACCCATCGGCTGATTGTCATCGCGCCCGACCCAGACCACGGCCACTCGATCACTGCTGAAGCCGGCGAACCAGCTATCGCGCATCTCGTTGGTGGTGCCGGTCTTGCCGGCGACGTGCATGCCCTCGGGCAGGCGCTGCTTGAGCCAGGTGGCGGTGCCTTCCTCGACCACCTTGCGCATCGCCCATTGGGTGAGATACGCGGCATCGCTGCTCACGACCGGCTCCACCGCAAGCGGATACCGGTTGAGCGGTTGTCCGTCGGCATTCAGCACCTCGCGAATCGCGCGCAGCGGAGCACGAAAGCCACCGGCGGCGATGCTCTGGTAGACCTGCGCCAGCTCGATCGGTGGCAGCGAGACCGAGCCGAGCAACATCGAGGGCACGACCCGGATCGGACGCACCGCGCCGAGTTGCTTGAGCATGGTCGCCACCTCGTCAACGCCGACCTGCAGACCCAGGTTGATCGTCGCCAGGTTGTACGACTTGGCCAATGCCCGATAGAGCGGCACGCTGCCATGGACGCGGCGATCGTAATTCTGTGGCGTCCACAGCTGAGTGCCCACGCGCAGGCTGATCGGCCGGTCGGCAATGGGGGAGAGCAGCGAGAAACGCTCGGGTTGCGCCAAGGCGGTGAGATAGATGACGGGCTTGATCGCCGAACCGACCGAACGCACGGCATCCAGGGCGCGGTTGAAGCCGGCGTAGTCGGTATCGCGTCCGCCCACCAGCGCTAGGACTTCGCCCTGGGACACCGAGGTCACCACCGCAGCGGTCTCCAGGGTTCCGGCGGGCAGCCCGCGCTGGGCGTCCAGCTTGGGCATGCGCTCACCGATGGCGGTCTCGGTCTGGGTCTGGGTCAGCGGATCGAGGGTGGTGAAGATGCGCAGTCCCTCGGAGCGCAGATCGGCGTCGCGATAGTCGCGTTGCAACTGGCGGCGCACCAATTGGATGAACGCGGGATAGTCGCCGGACGGCCGGGCGCCGCCCTCCTTGATGCCGAGCGGGGCGGCCTTGGCGGCCTCGGCTTCCTCGGCGCTGATGACCTGATGGTAGGCCATCAGATCGATGACCAGGTTACGGCGCTCGGTGGCCTTTTCGGGATGGCGGCGTGGGTTGTATTCGCCCGGCCCCTTGAGCACCGCGACTAACAGGGCGACCTGGGGCACGCCGAGTTCATCGATATCGCGGTCGAAATAGAAGCGGCTAGCGAGCCCAAAGCCGTGAATGCCACGGCTGCCGTCCTGGCCGAGATAGACCTCGTTGGCGTAAGCGGTGAGGATCTCTTCCTTCGAGTAGCGACGGTCGAGCAGCACGGCCATGTAGGCCTCCTTGGCCTTGCGCTCGAGGGTGCGCTCCTGGGTCAGATAAAAGTTCTTGACCAACTGCTGGGTCAGGGTGCTCGCGCCCTGCACCGTGCGCCCGGCTAGCAGGTTCTCGTAGGCGGCGCGCAGGATGCCCTTGGGGTCAATGCCGTGATGCTGATAGAAGCGGCGATCCTCGACCGCGAGCAGGGTCTTGATCAGCATCGGGGGGAGCTGTTGGCGGCTCAGCAGGACCCGGTCTTCATTGTGCGTGGGGTAGATGCTGGCGATCAGCGCCGGGTCGAGCCGCACCAAGGCCAGGTCACGGCCGTTGTCGCCGGAGCGCATGTCGGTGACGAGGCCATTGGCGATGCGTATCGCGATCAGCTGCTCGGGCTCGGCGCCGTCCCAGAAGCGAAACGGCCGCGTGCGGACCAGGACGCGGTCATTCTCGACATCAAAGCTGCCGGCGCGCTCGACCTCGGCCGAGCGACGGTACTTAAGCCGCTCGAGTTCGCCGATCAGCGCCTCCCGCGTGATCGGACGGCCGACATAGAGTTCCAAGGGGCGGGCATAGACGCGCGCTGGTAGCGCCCAGCGTTGGCCCTCGAATTTCTCCCGCACGACCTCGTCCAGCTGCACGCCATAGAGCCCGAGCGCCAAGCCGCCAGCGATGAGTACGAGCAGCAGGCCGCTGAACAAAAAGCCGAGAAAGAGGCCAAGCCCAGAGCGGCGCCGCGCTGGGCGGCGACGTTTCTTAGCGGGAGCAGTGATGTTGGGGTTGGCCACGAGGCGTGATTCCTAGGGCAGGTGCGCGCTGCGTCTGCGGTGCTGCCGTCTCGGTCATTCTGACCAAATCGCATGGGTCGAATCGCTCCGGCGGCCTGAATTGACCCACAATCATCCCATTGCATGCGTTGGGTCACAAGCGCGGCAAGCCATACGCACGGCACTGGCGCAAGTGGATTTCAGTGCTTGATGCCGACGCCACGCCGCAGCAGGCTCAGGCTGTAAACACCGAGGGCGACGATGAAGAGCGCGATGATCGAGAAGGCAATGCCGAGCGGGATGTCGCTGACACCGAGCAGGCCGTAGCGGAAGGCATTGATCATGTAGAGGATCGGGTTGGCGAGCGAGAGTGTCTGCCAGGGCTCGGGGAGCAGGTCGATCGAGTAGAACACGCCGCCTAGGTAGGTCAATGGGGCCAGTATAAAGGTGGGTACGATCGAGATGTCATCGAAGCTGTTGGCATAGACCGCATTGATGAAGCCGCCAAGCGCGAACAGGATCGCGGTGAGCAACAGGATCAACAGGGTCACGGCCAGATTGTGAACGCTGAAGCTGGTGAAGAAGGCCGCGACGATCATGACCACGATGCCGACCGTCAGCCCACGGGCGACGCCACCGGAGACGTAACCGGCGAGGATGATCCAGTTCGGTGCCGGCGACACCAACAGCTCCTCGATATAGCGCGAGAACTTACTGCTGTAGAACGAGGAGACGACGTTGCTGTAGGCGTTGGTAATCACCGCCATCAGCACCAGTCCGGGGACGATGAAGTCGATGTAAGGCAATCCTTCCATCGGGCCGATGCGATCGCCGATCAGACGTCCGAAGATGACGAAATAGAGCGTCGTGGTGATCGCCGAGGGCAGGATGGTCTGCACCCAGATGCGCGAGAAGCGCATCACCTCCTTGCTGAACAGGGTCATGAAGGTGATGCGGTAGCGGCGCCAGCGGTTGCTGTCGACCAGCGGGGCTTGCTCTTGGTCTGGCTCTTGGGTGCGCGCTTGCCGGGGTGAGTGCCGGGGATCTTGCATAGACTGTTGGCCGGGATGCTGTCTGACCTTGCTCATTGCGCCGCCTCGCGTCCGCGTCCCGCGTCGACGCGATCGAGAAAGAGCTTCTCGAGTCGGTTCTGTTTGTTGCGCAGGCTCAGCACCTCGATCCCGTTGCGCGAGAGCGCCTCGAACAGGCCGTTGAGGGTGTGCTCGCGATTGATCTGCACCTCGAGCGTGCTCTCGTCGATACGCTCGAGCATGAAATCGCCGATCTCGGGCAGCTCGCCGAGGCACCCCTTGAGGTTGAGCACGAAGGTCTCGGCATGCAGCTCGCCGAGCAGGGTGGCGATATCGGAGCGGGCCTGGATGCGTCCCTGATCGATGATGGCGAGATGGCGGCAGAGGCTTTCCGCCTCTTCCAGATAATGGGTGGTGAGGATGATGGTCGTGCCCCCGGCGTTGATCTCGCGCATGAAGCCCCACATGGCGCGCCGAATCTCGATATCCACCCCGGCGGTGGGCTCGTCGAGGATCACCAGCCGGGGGCGATGCACCAGGGCGCGGGCGATCATCAAGCGGCGCTTCATGCCGCCGGAGAGCAAGCGCATCTCGGTGTCGCGGCGCTCCCAGAGGTCGAGCTTGCGCAGCAGCATCTCGGCACGGACGCGGGCCTCCTTGCGTGGCACGCCAAAGTAGCCGGCCTGATTCAGCACCACCTCGATCACCGGCAGGAAGAGATTGAAATTGAACTCCTGCGGGACGACGCCGATGTTGGCCCGCACCGCCTGTGGATCGCGGTCCAAGTCATGGCCGAAGACCTCGACGCGCCCGCCGCTCTTGCGCACCAACGAGGTGATGATGCCGATCAGCGTCGATTTGCCGGCGCCGTTGGGGCCGAGCAGGGCGAAGAAGTCGCCAGCCTCGACGTTGAGATCGACGTCTTGCAGGGCCTGGAGGCCATTGGCATAGGTCTTATTGAGGCGGTGGACGCTGAGTGCGGTCATGCGATAAGAAGTGTGTGCAAAGCCGCCTACGCTAGCACGTTCAGCCCGGCGGTTTGCAACTGCCGCACTCGAGTCCCTGCTCGGGAAGCGGTCTGAAGTCCGCATCGCGGCGGTCAAGTCCAGGCTTGAATGGCTTCTGGGGCGCTTATGGGGCGCACAATGGTTTGTCCAAGATGGTTCGTGAACAGGAGGCTAAAGATCCGATGCTTTGTTACCGTGACGCTCGTGAGGGACTCGATGAGCTTCTGTGCCGCTTGCAACCGTTGCGGCCGGTGCGGGTCGAGCCGGGCGCGGCGATTCCGGGCTCTTTTTGGGGCGCGCCTGAGGCCGGCTTGATCAGCCCCTTCCTCTATCTGCGCGACGATACGCCGGTGCATTCGGCGCTGCATGAGGCCGCGCATTTCGTCTGCATGGATGGCGCGCGGCGCGCAGCACTGCATACCGATGCCGGGGGCGATGTCGCCGAGGAGGATGCGGTCTGCGTGCTGCAGGTGCTGATGGCGGAGCAACTGCCGAGGGTAGGGCGTGAGCGCCTGTTCGCCGATATGGATGCCTGGGGCTACAGTTTTCGGCTCGGCAGCACTGCGGCCTGGTTCGAGCAGGATGCCGAGGAGGCGCGCGCCTGGCTGCGGCACCATGGACTCATCGATGCCAACGCCCGCCCGACCTGGCGGCTGCGGACCTAATGCCCGACACCTGATCGGCGACCTCCGGAGGCAAGCAAACCGCTATAATCTCTCCCAACCACTTGCCTGCTTTGCGCTTTTTGGGAGGGTTTCCACCGATGACACGCTGCTTGACGACTGCCGCGCTTGGCGCCGGCGGCCTATTCGCCGGACTCCTGCTGGTCACCACGGTCGCCGTTGCCGGCATGCCCTATGGCCCGCCCATGATGCCGCCGGCGTATAGCCCGCCCACGCCGATGTACAACCGGCCCATGCAGGCGTTCGGGCCCGCTGATGCGCCAGCACGCGGCGCGGCTCACGCCAGTCCTCGACCGCATCCGGGACAGATTCGGATGCGCCAGGAACGCACTGAGGATCAGTATCTGTTGATCATCGATCTTGAGGGTCTGCCGCCGGAGCATGTCGAGGTCCGCCCGTTTGGCCGCAGCCTGATGGTGCGCACCCGTGTCGATGCCCGCACGCATCGTTCCGAGTCGTTTGACGATGGGCGTGGCTATCGCGAGAGTTATCGTGTCTCGACCGGCAGCCGCACGCGCCGGCTGCCGGTTCCGCCGGATGCGGATCTCGCCGGGCTCGAGCGCGTGGATAGCGAGCAGCAGGTGCGGGTGATCATCCCGCGCTCTGCCGCTCAGGCCGCGCCGTCTTGGCGCTAGGACGCTCAGCCCTGGATCGACCGACGTGCGCGTAAGGCTGAGTACCCTGGGTTGTCGACTGAACGAGGCCGAACTCGCGGGTTGGTCGCGCGCGTTCGAGGCGCGTGGCTGTGGCATCAGCGGCGAGGGTGAGGCGGCTGATCTGATCGTGGTCAACACCTGTGCAGTGACCGCCGAAGCGGTGCGCAAGTCGCGCAAGCTGTTACGTCGGTTGCAGCGTGAGCATCCGCGTGCGCGCACCGTGGTGAGCGGTTGCGCGGTCTCGCTGGAGCAGGAGCAGCTCGGCGAGCTGGGCGTCGATCTGGTGGTTCCGAATCAGGATAAGGATCGCTTGGTCCTGATCGCGCAGGAGGCCCTGGCATTGCCATTGATGCCGGAGGCCGCGACCGAGCCCGGCGCGGCGGCGCTGTTCGCGCGCGGCCGGCAGCGCGCCTTCGTCAAGATCCAGGACGGCTGCCGCTATCAATGCAGCTTCTGTATCACCACCCGCGCGCGCGGCGCCGAGCGCAGTCGGCCGATCGCCGAGGTTTGCCACGAGATCAACCAGCTCGTGGCCGATGGCGTGCAAGAGGTGGTCCTGACCGGGGTGCACGCCGCCGGCTATGACAGCGATTGCGGCGCGAGCCTAAGCGAGCTGCTGATCGCCGTACTCGCCGACACCGAAGTCGCGCGGGTGCGTCTCGGCTCGGTCGAACCCTGGGGGCTGCCGGAGCGCTTTTGGGCGCTGTTCGAGAACCCGCGCCTGATGCCGCATCTGCATCTACCGCTGCAGAGCGGGGCCGACAGCCTGCTCAAACGCATGGCGCGGCGTTGTAAGACCGCCGAGTTCGCGCGCTTGGTCGAGACCGCGCGCGCGGCCGTGCCGAATCTCAATATCACCACCGATCTCATCGTCGGCTTTCCCGGCGAAAGCGATGCCGAATGGGCTCAGACCCTGGCCTTCGTCGAAGCGATCGGCTTCGGCGATCTGCACATCTTCAGTTATTCACCGCGACCGGGCACCGCCGCCGCAGAGATGCCCAATCAGGTGCCGAGCGAGGTGAAACGCGCGCGCGGCCGCGAACTGCATGCGCGGGCGCGCCAGCTCAAGCGGACCTGGCTAGCGCAGCAGCTTGGCTCAGTGCAGTCGGTGCTGATCGAGGGCTCTCCGAGCGGACCTGGGAATCGGGAGAAAAACGGGAGCAGTGACGCTAACGGAGACGAGCACGGGGACGGGAATGAGCACGGCGCTGTGCTTCAGTTTGGCTACACGCCGGGTTATCTCCCGGTGCGGGTCGCAACGGGAGGCGCCGAGTTGAACAATCGGATCATCCCGGTGCGCATCGAGCAGGTGTTGGATCGATCAACCGATGTGTTGGATCAGCCGGCCGACTCCCAGCTGCTGGGGCGGCCGGCTGAGGCGATCAATCCGACTTGAAGCCGATCGCCCGGTGACTGGCGTCGCAGAACGGCTTGTTCTTCGAGGCGCCGCAGCGGCACAGGGCGGTTTTGGTGCCCTGCCAGGCGATGCGGCCACTGGCGGCCTTTAAGGTCAGCGGCCCCTCGGCCTTGAGCGGCCCATCCGGGATCGGCTTGATCTTGAGTGGTCCGCCGCTGCCTTCGGGTCCTGGGTCCAGTCCAGGGCCGCGTTGGCCGATGGCGCCGAAATCCTCGAAGCCGGCCTCGCGATGGCTGTTGTCGCAGAACGGCTTGTTCTTCGACGCACCGCAGCGGCAGAGCGCGGCGCGGGAACGCACGCCGGGCATGTCCTCGGGCGCGCCCTCGATATCGAGGGCGCCGGTCAGATAGAGCGGGCCGTTGTAGACGACCTGACAGGTATTCTCGGGCGCCGGCTGCTCGGCCGTGCCGTCCTTGTCGACATAGCTGAGGGCGCCGCTTGGACAGCGCTCGCAGACCTCGCGCACCTCGGCCTTGGAGACCTCATTGGGGACGCACCAGGGCTTGCGATCCCCTTCGAATAGGCTGTTGTCGGCCTGCTCGCATTCGCCGATGTGGATGCACAGACGCTTGTCCCAGTGCACATCGATCTCGTCGCCGGGAAAGGGATGGATCATCTTGTCGCTCATGATGGGGTTCCCGTGGTTGGGCTCCTGCTGGCGCGGCTGCTTGCTTCGCGAGGGCCGCAGTGGCTTGGTGTCAGCAACGAATGGGGGCATCCTGCGCGTTAATCGAGGGGTCCGGCTAATCGAGGTCGATCCAAATCGGGCAGTGATCGGAGGGACGTTCGAGGGCGCGAATCTGATAGTCGATGCCCGCCTCGCGCAGCCGCTCGCGCACCGGCGCCGAGACCAAGATCAGATCAATGCGTAGGCCGCGCCTGGGCTCGCGCTCGAAGCCACGGGAGCGGTAGTCGAACCAACTGAACGCGTCGTCGCGCTCGGGATGGAGGTGGCGATAGGCATCGAATAGGCCCCACTCCATCAGCATCCGCAGCCAGTCGCGCTCCTCGGGCAGAAAGCTGCATTTGCCGGTGCGCAGCCAACGCTTGGCATTGTCCGCACCGATGCCGATGTCGGCCTCCTCGGGCGCCACGTTCATGTCGCCCATGACCACCAACGCTTGGTTGGGGCTGAAGCGCTCGTCCAGGTAGCGCCTCAGATCGGCGTAGAACTGCTGCTTGCCGGGGAATTTGACCGGATGCGCACGGCTCTCGCCCTGGGGGAAGTAGCCGTTGACGATGGTCAGCTCGGTGCCGTCGTCGAGTGTATAGAGACCGGTGATGGCGCGGCGCTGCGCGTCCAGCCCGTCGTTCGGGAAGCCCTTGATGACCTGCAGCGGATCGCGCTTGCTGAGTAGGGCGACCCCATAATGGCCCTTCTGGCCATGATAGGCCGAGTGCCAACCGAGCGCCTGCATGGCATCGCTGGGAAAGAGGTCATCGGCGACCTTGGATTCCTGAATACCGACCACATCCGGATCATGCCGCACCTTCAGCGCCTCGAGCTGATGCGTGCGGCTGCGAATGCCGTTGACGTTGAACGAGACGAGTCGGGTCATGGCGCGGCGCGGCCGGTGACCTCATAGGTCTCGCTCAGGCCCATCTCGCGGCCGTGCTCATAAGCCTTGCCCCAGGGCAGATGGGCTTGGTCGCGGGCCGGGTCGTAGACATCCGGCTCCAGCGCTGCATCGACGCGCGCGTCATACCCGAGCGCGCGCAGGGCGGCGGCCATGCCGTTGGCGTAGCCTCGGTTGTACCAGAGCTGGGGATCGTCCTGACGGTCGAGGTAGCCTTCGGAGTCGTGCGTCAGTTCGCGCGCGAGTTCGAGCAGGCGATCAATCAAGGGGTCGTCGGACATCTCAGTCGTCTTGGGCCTGTTTTTTGCTCTCACAGCTCAATCGTCGTACAGCTCGGCGGTCCAGCCCCGCTTGCGGGCGCGCTCGATCGCCGCCTGATAGAGGCGTTGGTGGCGCTCACGCAGCGCGTCGGGAAGGCGCGAGGCCAGGTTGCCGTAGGGATGCCAGGCCTCGCTGACCTGATCATAGAGCGCCTCGATGCGCCCGAGCGACCAGTCCTCGCAGGTCTCGTCTTCCGGGATCAGGCCAAAGACCTGCGCATCGCGCACGATCGTGCCGGTCGGCGTCATGCCTCCATAGCTGTCGGCGTCGAGCCCGACATAGGTCTTGTTTCGGTTCAGCATAGAGTACCCTATCATCCGTCTTGTTGGAGCCGCTGGCTGCCCTGAGCGCGCCAAGGAATCCGAGAATGTCTGGTGAAGATACCATTGTCGACCTGATCCGCCATGGCGAGCCGTGTGGTGGCCGGATGATTCGCGGCCAGGGGGTGGATCATCCCCTCAGTGCGTTCGGTTGGGAGCAGATGTGGGCGGCGGTCGGCACTGCGGCGCCCTGGGATCAGATCCTGAGTTCGCCGATGGCGCGTAGTCGCGCGTTCGCCCGCGAGCTAGCCGGGCGCCATGGTTTGCCGCTCGCCATCGACCCGGAGCTGCGCGAGATCGCCATGGGCGCCTGGGAAGGACGGCGCCCGGACGCGTTAGCGCATGAGGATCCCGCAGCCTTTGCCGCGTTTCGGCGTGATCCGGTGGCACATCGTCCTCCGGGCGGCGAACGCCTGGAAGCGCTGCAAGCGCGCATCGGCCGCGCCTACGAACGGCAGATCGCCGCCTATCCGGGGCGTCACCTGCTCATCGTCTGCCACGCCGGCGTCAGCCGCGCCATCATCGGCCATGTGCTGGAGGCGGCCCCGCAACACTGGTACCGCATCCGTATCGATTACGCCGGCCTGACTCGCATTCGCCATGATTGCTTCGGCAATCGCCTCGAGTTCGTCAATGCCGAGCGCCTGCGCTCCTGAGGCCTCGTTGATCCCATTAGCTTCCGCATAGGATTGGTCTCCGCGTCCGCGCGTGGTATAGTACTTGGCCGTTCTGCGCTGCTCCAGCGCAGAACGTCCCTAGGAGAGGTGCCGGAGTGGCCGAACGGGCCTGACTCGAAATCAGGTGTACGCGCGAGCGTACCGTGGGTTCGAATCCCACCCTCTCCGCCAATCAAGCCCCTCCCTCCGTTGAGTTTTCTTCCTTTGCCGAGCGCGCTGTGGCGATCCAGGCATAGAGACTGCGCCACGCATAGGGGCGAAAGCCGGTCTGCTCGTACAGCGTGCGGGCCGGGTGGTTGCGGGCATCGACCGAGAGCAGAAGCCGTTCGGCGCCACCACGAAGGGCGCGACGCAGGGCTTCCGCAACCAATTCCTGTCCCAGTCCATGGCCGCGCCACGCGGGTAGCACACCCATGTACATCAGTTCCCAGCAGGGCGTTTGCGGATGCGGCGCTAGGAGCAAGGCGCCGGCGTCTTGCTCCTGGTGGCGGAGGATGCACCAGTGTTGCGGCGCGTACTGCCCCTGTTGGCGAAAGCCTTCGATGGCCTGCGCGGGGCTGAGCACACCATGCAGCTCGGGGCAATCCAGGGAGCTATCTTCGATCTGGGTCATCATTGCGACCAGCCGCGACGAGGGGAGATCACCAATGGATTCGAAGCTAACTCCCGGGCCGGGCGCGGATGCCAAGAGCGCCTGGCGTTGCTCGGCATTGGGTTGGGCGGTGAGGTAGAGGAGGTCGACCAGTCGCGGGAAGCCGTTTTCACGCAGTCGGGCAGCCGCCTGCTCATCCGTGCTGTCGATGACCGCCTGGACGATCTGCAGCCCCTGAGCCGCCGCCCAGTGCAGGGCGCCGCGCAGGAGTGTCGGCGCCGATGGGGAGTGACTGTGCGGCGGCCAGAGTCGGGCCGTTCTCCCAGGCTGCGGTTGGACCCAAACGGCCGCGCTCGGCGCGGTTTCGCCGGCGGCGATCAAGAGCCCGTTCCAGGCCGCGTCTGGTTGCCCCGAGCACTCATCAATGGCTGCCGCCAACTCTGTTAAAGTACCGGGGTCATGGGTGGCGGCTAACTGCTGGAGCGCCGCGACCCGCTGGTGGCGCGGACAGGTCACGAGCGCTGCGCCGCTGGCAGGCTGGCCGGTTGAGGTGCGCGGATTGGCTGTACGCAAGGAGGTTGTGTCCTGGGTTGGATGCGAGCTGATCAAGATGGAACATAGAGGCTATTTCTGCAAGAATGCGTTGTCTGGGAGGAAATCTTGATGAATGAGTTGAGCCTCGCCGTTTTTCTTGCCCTCGCAGCCTTGCTGCTGGGGGGGATTTCGCTGTTCGTGTTCTATGTGGTGGTGAATAGGGAACGCAATACCGAGGGCAACAAGGTTGTCGCGGATCGCGAGCTGAGTCCTAAAAGCGATGCCGCCAGCACGGAGTCGCCGCCCCGTTCGGGTGCCCGTCCGCACAGGCAGCATAAAAAGAAGGGGATCGAGAAGAGTCAGCGCTATCTGTTCGTGGTGTTCGACGAGCCGGGGCTAGAGGCGAATCGGGCGCTCGGGCAGCTGCTGAGCGATGTGAAGGCCTTTTATGAGGCCGGCCTCGGCATCTACCATGTGCCACCGGGTCCAGAGGGGTATCCGCTGACCGTTGCCAATGCCTCTTCGCCCGGCAAGCTGCCGCCGCTGCATCTCAGCGGTGATCATCCGCCCGTGCAGGGTGTCTCGATCCTGATCAAGTTCATCAATTCCCGCAGCGTCTCGCGCAGTCCCGAGACGCTGATCTCCTTTACCCACCGGGTGGCGGAGATCGGCGGGCGCATCCTGGATGTTGAGCGCAAGCCGGTGACCGAGGAAACCTTTGCGGAGTTGCGCGGCGACGCGCAATAAATCGACTCCCCGGCTGGCTCTCGCCAAGCGCGCGCAACCCGCCCCGCGCTCAACCTGCTGGAAAAGCCCTGATCGTTGCCTGAAACGGAGTTGCAGGCAGCCTCTCAGGCAATGCTGCGCAAGATAGCCTGACCTGAACCGGCACCCGCGCCGGTGGTTGTGGCGATGCGACTATAGTCTTCGACGCGCGGATCGCGGCCAGGCTCCGAGGCCGCTGTTTCCTCCTCGTCTGCGGTGGGCTCCGGCACCGCCTCGGTGCGGGTTTGCTGTTGCTGACTCAGGTCAAGCTGCGCCGTGAGCAGGTTCTGCCGCGCGCGGGCGGCGATCTGATAGTCCGCCGGCGAGGGATCGGCCGGGGCAAGGGCCGCAGCGATCACGGTCTGCATCTTCTCGATCGTGGCCCTCGGGTCGCCAGTGATGGGGCCATAGTCGACCGAGACGCGGCCAGCGACGGCATAGCGCTGGCCATCGGGGCCGATCTCGTAGTCGTAACTGGCGCTCCCCGTGTAACGGCCGCCGGCAACCTGATGCGCCATCTCATGCTGGCGGACCGTGCGGTCGGTCTGTTTGAGCTGATCGAGGAGTTTCAGCTCTTGCGGCGAGAATTCTTGGGCGAGGGTGTCGTTCCGAGCGCTGCTTGCGGCATCGCCTTCGGCGACCCGACCGCTGGCGCCTTCCTCGGCGGCCCGGTCAATGGGGGCGCCATTGTGGCCGGGCTCGCTCGTGCCGGGCTCGGGGGGGCGTGTCTGTCCTGGTGGCAGCGCACCGCCTTGGGCAGGATTGCCAGGGGAGGCAATGTTTGGAAACGAGCCAACGGCGGTCGGAATGATCACGGTGCGATCCTCAATATCGGTTGAGAACCTGAGTGTTGGTCAGGCCATCAAAAACTTTCCCAGTCATCTTCGCTGTGCGTGGTGGCCGTCTCGCGCGGCTTTGGCGCCGCCTGGTACCCGCCTCTGCTTGCCCCCTTGCTGGGTGGTGGCGAGAGAGCGGCCGGCCTGTGCGCGGCGGCCTTGTTGCTCGTCCTCCCGGCGGGGAGGGCGAGATTGGTCGAGGCTTGGTCGCCGACATTGAAGAAGGCCACCGCCTCGGCGAGGTCGCGGGTTTGGTCTTCCAGCGAGGCGGAAGCGGTCGCGGTCTGCTCGACGAGGGCGGCATTCTGCTGCGTGACCTCGTCCATCTGGCTGATGGCCACGCTGACCTGATCGATCGCCATCGTTTGCTCGTTCGAGGCGCGGTTGACCTCGTCCATCAGCCCCGAGACCTTGGCGCTATGGATGACGATTTCGCTCATTGATGAGCCCACGGCCTCGACCAAGCTCCGTCCTTCCTTGACGACTTCGCCGTTGAGGGCGATCAGTTCCTGAATCTGTTTGGCCGCATCGGCGGAACGCTGCGCGAGGTTGCGCACTTCCTGGGCGACCACAGCGAATCCGCGGCCTTGCTCGCCGGCGCGGGCGGCCTCGACCGAGGCGTTCAGCGCCAGGATATTGGTCTGGAAGGCGATGCCATCGATGAGCGTGATGATGCCGCTGATCTTATCCGAGCTTTCGGTCAGTTCGTGCATCTTGCCCATGGCCTGCTGGGCCTTCTCGCCGCCCTTGCTGGCAGAGGCATTGGCTTGGCTGGCCAATTGGTTGGCCTGTGAGGTGTTTTCGGTGTTGTGTTTGACCGTGGAGGCGACCTCTTCCATGCTGCTCGCCGTTTCCTGCAGGCTGGAGGCCTGTTGCTCGGTGCGCTGGGAGAGATCGGTATTGCCGGTGGAGATCTGGTTGGCGGCGGTGCTGATCGATTCCACCGAGCCCTGGATATGGACGATGAGATCGCGCAGCTTGTCTTGGGTGTCGGCTAGGGCCAGCAGGGTTTGGCCCACCTCATCCTTGCCCGTGGTCTGAATCCGGTTGGTCAGGTTGCCCTTTGACATCTCGACGAAGACCCGCTTGGCTTCGGTCAGCGGACGGGTGATGCGCAGGATCAGCTGCCAGCCGAGCAGTGCTCCGAACACGGTCGCGATGATGACGGCGGCGATCATCAGGTTGCTCATGAAGGCCGTATCGGCGGCGGCGCTGCGGTAGCTTTCCAGAGCTGTCTGCTTCTCCAACTCGATCATCTCGACGAGGGTCTTGTTGATTGCCTGGTAGGCTGGGAGCCCTTCGATGAAGATGAGATGGTTGGTGCTGGAAAACTCGTCCTTGAGGGCCAGATCCATCGCCGGCTCCAAGGCGTTGTAGATCAGGCGCTGATACTCAGCGTTGAAACGCTCCGCCAAGGTTTGCGACTCAGGGTCGTCGATGGTCGCTTGGTATGGCTTCCAGAGGCTGTCCAGCTCGGCCTGGTTACCCTCGATAACGTCCATGTGCATGGAGGTGGGATGGGTATGCAGCGCGCCAACCGCCAGCCTTGGATCATGCTGCGAGGCCAGGAAGATCTCCATCATGATGTTGCGCAGCAGCGCATCGATGCGCGCCAGATCCTGCGAGCGCAGTAGATTGTCTTCGTAAATATCTTCAAGAGCGCTGTTTGTTGATTGCATGCCCTTCAGACCCAGGCCCCCGACGGCCAACAGCAGCACCAGCGTGATGCTAATCAACAGGATGAGGCGATGTTTGATCGTCAGGGTCATGGCGCAATCTTCTCTCTGGAACAGCCTTTTAAGGAGACATCGACCTAAAAGCCGCTCACTTGAGCGCGGTAAGCTGATGAGGATCAACCGCCACTGCTTTTCGGTCATGCATCCCGCGCAGTATATCATTATCCCGTGGCCGGCCTCCGGGAAGCGAAGCTGGGAAACGAGGAATTAAAGCACAAAACATGCCAACTATCGATGTCTTCATCGAGCTGTCCGCCGATACCTGCCAGGCCCACTATGAAGGGCGAGTCGAGCACGTGTATACATGGAGCCTGGATGGACGGCGCGTGGTGTTTCCGGCCACGGCCTTACGCCACGTGGTGACGCGTGACGGGGTGCATGGTATTTACCGGCTGAGTTTTTCTTCGGCAGGACAGTTTGAGAGGATAGAGCCTTTGCTCTGATGATTACCGAGACGGGAGCAAGACCAGCATGGGGACGCAATGACGGAACAAGACGCAACGACGGAACAGGAAGACGGCTACACCAGCGTGACGAAGCCGTCCGAGGTCGAGGCGCTGCTGAACGCGCTGAGCGAGCCGGGTGGGGCCTCGCTGGTGATGGAAGGCAGCGATGGTCAGGTACTGCCAGTTCTGGTCGCCGATCAGGCGTTTGGCGAGTATCTGCTGCTGGATATCAGCGCGATCCGGGAGGTGGCCAGCGGGCTCCAGCATGGGCAGCCCTTCCGGCTGCTGGGGCAGGCGCAGGGGGTGATGCTGCGCACGCCGGTGCTGACCCTCGGCGATTGCCAGAACAACAACGGTCGCCTGCAAGGCCGCTGCGAGTATCCCTATCAACTGGAGGTGCTGCAGCGGCGAGAATCCTTCCGCGCGCGGTTGCGATTGGGCATGGAAGTGGGCGCTATCCTCAGGCACGAGGCGGATGGAACCAGCTCGCAGGGGGATCTCAGGGATCTGTGCCTGGACGGGTGCCAGCTCGAGATGCCGGTCGCGAGCGCCAACATGCTGGCCTCATCGGCGTCGCTCGTGGTCGAGCTGCATTTCCCTAACGGCGCTCGCTTATCGGTCCAAGGCACCCCCAAGCATCATCGGGTCGACGTGGAACGCCAGGTCGTCACTGTGGGGTTTGAGTTCACGCGCTCCACTCTCGAGCAGGAGCGCCAGCTGTGGATGTTCGTGCGCGAGATCGAGCGCGAGTCGGCGCGTCAGTCGAGCGCTGGCAACGAGGGGATGCTGCGCTCGGTGCTGTTCCAGATCGATCCCAAGGCTCCCCCGGTGGTTGCGCGCCGTAATGCGCACGTCTATGCGACGGCGATGACCAAGCGCCTAGCGCGCGTGGCGGGCTATCTGGATGCCCAGTTGCTCGAGCTGCGCGATCATCCGCGCCTGCACTCGGCGCAACTCTCGCGCTATACCGACCGCTTGATGGCGCTCTACGATGAGGATCGCGAGGCGTTATTGTTCGCCACCCGCTGTCTCTTCCAAGAGGCCCGGCTGGTGCGGCATGGTCTCTCGGTGGCCGTGGCCCTGCTCGATCTGACCATCCGTAGCAAGATGCCGCGCGAGGCCTGCAAGGCGGTGGCCGCTTGCGCCATGGTCCATGATCTCGGCAAGGCCTTGCTGCCCGACGAGCTGCTGCAGGCGCCGCAGCTCGATGAGGAGCAGCGCGCCAAGCTGCATGGGCATGTCGCGCACCTCGAGCACGGCTTCGAGACCTGTCAATGGCTCCCGAGCAGCGTCGTCAGGAGCGTGTTCAAGGAGATCAACGAGCGGCTCGATGGCAGTGGTTATCCGGCGGGTTTGAGCGGCGATCAACTGGGCGAGCTGCCGCGGTTGGCGATGGTGGCGGATGTCGTCGATGCCATGCGCCGAGACCGGCCCGATCGACCGGCCTGGAAGATCGCCGAGATCTATCGCCACTTGCTCGATCATCCCGAACGTTTCGAGCAACGCTGGGTCAAGCGCTATATCAAGGCGTTCGGGCTGCTGCCGATCGGCTCCTTGGTGCGCTACGAATCCGGCCAGTTGGCCTGGGTGCAGGGGCTCGACGAGCAGGGACAACCGTCCCAGGTGCAACTGACCGATGCGATCAAGCCGCCGGACAGCTCACTGGGCGAGGTCCTGCGCGGCGAATCTCTGCTGCCGCTGGGCAAACCCGTTGAGGAGCTGCCGCTGTCGATCTGAGCCTTTGACGCCCATCACAGTTGCTCGCATTTACGCAGCGGCGCGCCTAAAGTCTAACGGGTGTCCGCCGATAATCTTGTTAAACCGGCAAAGCCATCACCCGCGTCAGCGACTGACCGGAGCCTCAGTCCCTCATTTGCCGGATTCCAAAAGCCACACCAGGAGGCATTAATGTCAACCATCACATCGCTCGGTATCGGTTCAGGACTCGATCTCAACGGCTTGCTCGACCAGTTGCGCGATGCCGAGCGTGGCAGGTTGCAGCCTCTGGTTCAGCAGAAGGAAGCTCAGGAGGCCAAGCTCTCGGCGTATGGCAGGCTACAAGGCGCCCTGTCGGCGTTCCAGTCGGCGTCCAACGCGCTCAACGGCAACTCGCTCTACGAGAGCGTCTCGAGCAATGTCACCGGCAGCAGTGTCACCTCGGCGGCCAGTTCCGATGCGGTGCCGGGTCGTTATGATGTGAATGTGACCAAGCTGGCCCGTTCGCAGAGCCTTGCTACTGATGGTTTTGCCGAGGGACATAACTTTTCCGCAGGTACTCTCAGCATTGAGGTAGGCGCGGGGACATTCGACGTGGCGGTGGGAGCTGGGGACAGCCTCGAGGATCTCCGCGACAGCATCAACGCCGCAGGGGGAGGGGTCACGGCTTCCATCATCAATGATGGGTCGGATAACCCCTTCCGCTTAGTGCTCACGACCGATGAAACCGGCGAAGATGCTGCGATCCAGTCCATTAGCTTTAGTGGCGGCGAAGCAAGGCTGAACTTCGATAAAGCAACTCCAGGCGATGGGTCGACGATGGATCAAGTGGTCGCGGCCCAAAATGCCGAGCTGACCGTCAACAACATCGTGATCACCAGCCAAACCAATCGGGTCGAGGAATCCATTCAGGGCGTGACCCTGGATCTCGCCGAGGAGGGCGAGTCGACCGTTGTGGTCGAGCGCAACAATCTTGGCGTGCGCGAGGCGGTTACCGAGTTTGTCGAGAGCTATAACAGCTTGCGCGGGACCATCGACGAGCTGACGAGCTTCAACGCGGAAACCGGCGAGGCCGGCGAGTTGCTCGGCGATAGGGCACTGCGCACCATCGAGTCACGCCTGCGCAGCACCCTAAGTGGCGGCGTGGCCGAAGGCGAGTTTCGCGCCCTCTCCGATATCGGTATCACGTTGCAGCGCGATGGCACCTTACAGCTCGATGGTGCGCGTCTTGACGACGTCATCGTCAACGATCGAGAGGCTCTGACCGAGTTCTTCGCCGGACAGTCCCAAGACGCTGGCATGGCCGGTGCGTTGGGTCAGACGCTGAGCCAAATGCTTGATAACCGTGGTCTGCTCGATAACGCCCGTAGCGGCGTTCAAAGCCGTATCACGAGTATTGATAATCGGACCGAGCGCATGGAGGTTTACATCGAGCGCACCATCTCACGTTACCGCTCGCAGTTCGCCCAGCTCGATTCCATGGTTGCGGAGATGAACCAGACCAGCTCCTATCTGACCCAACAGTTCGATAACCTGAACGCCATGCTTGGTCGTGATTAACCGTTCGACCAACTCTATCGAAATAGCGATGAATCACTGAGGAGAACGCTCAACATGACTGTGATGCGCGGAGCGGGAGCCTACGGGCGTGGTGCCGGGGCCTATGCCCGGATTGGCGTCGAAAGCAGCGTGATGTCGGCGAATCCTCATCAGCTGATCGTGCTGCTGTTCGATGGCGCGCAGGCCTCGATTCGCGCGGCTCGGATTCAAATGCAGGCTGGTAACACCGCCGCAAAGGGCCAGGCCATCTCCAAGGCCTTGGATATCGTCAACAACGGCTTGGCGGCCGCGCTCGACAGGGAGCGCGGTGGCGAGGTGGCCGAGCGCCTGGCCTCACTCTATGACTACATTGCCCGGCTATTGCTAGCAGCCAATCTGCACAATGACGAACAGAGCCTGAACGAGGCCGAGTCACTGCTTGATGAGGTCGCGACCGCCTGGCGTGAGATCGGCACCAACACCCCGGCAGCACCTGACTGAGCAGATTGAGAATGGCCTCTTCCCTCCCTCGCAAGACTCCAGCGTCCACGACGCCCTCTTATCAGCAGCAACTGCTGGATGCCTATGAAAATCTCCTTGCTTGCTCGGACAGAATGCTCAAGGCCGCTTGCGAATCCGATTGGGAGGCCCTGATCGACTTGGAAGGCACCTATCTGGCGCAGATCGAGACGCTGCGCCATCTCGATGACGCGCGGATGACGCTCGACGACGCCGGCAACGAGCGCAAAGCCGAACTGCTCGCGCAACTGCTCGAGCATGATCGAGAGATCCGCCAGCGCCTGAACGACCGGCGCCACGAACTCACCAGCATGATCCTCGGCTCGAAACACGAGTTGGCCTTGTCGCGCACCTATCGGTTCTATCAAGAGACCTCCGAGGCCGAGGTCATTGAGGCCACTCAGCGCTTCAAATCGTCGTGAGCGGCATCAACTCCCTCATCGATACCCTGATGCATCAAGTGTTGGGGAAACGGGTCGATACACCGCTACCCCGTGACCTCAACCCGCCCGTCAAGCCGATATCGGCGGCGGATGCGCCGTCGGCGGTCCGCAGCGATTCCCGTCTCGACGCGCGCGAGAACGCACCCATCAGGCAGATGGGTCGGGCTCCGCGCGAAGCATCGAACACGCACGCGAGGCAAGCGGGTGGCGAGAGACAACCGACGCCCTCGGCACAGGTCAATTTCACGCCCTCGGCGCGCTCCATCGCCGATCTCTTGCTGCGCTTTCAGGTTCCGACCTCGGCGGTGCGTTTGTCGCAGCCTTTGTTCCCGAGCAACGCCCAGCCAGCGCCGGCCCAGGTGGCTGAACAATTGCAGAGCACGGTGCGAGAGAGTGGGTTGTTCTACGAATCGCATCTCGCGCGCTGGTATCGAGGCGGATTCTCGCGGGAACAGCTTCAGCGTGAGCCACAGATGTGGCGTCCGTTAGCCTCGAACCAGGCAGCACGGCAAACAGCGCAAGCACCGACAGCGACGCCGCCGGGCCAAGCGGCCCAGGCCGGGCAACAGGCAGCGCCGCAGGGCCAAGCGGCTCAGGCTGGGCAACAGGCAGCGCAAGCACCGACAGCAGCGCCACCGGGCCAAGCGGCCCAGGCCGGGCAACAGGCGGCGCAAGCACCGACAGCAGCGCCGCAAGGTCAAGCCGCTCAAGCTGGTGGGCAGCAGCCAGCACCAGCATCAGCACCAGCAGCAACGCCACCAGGCCAAGCGACTCAGGCCGGGCAACAGACAGCACAAGCGCCGACAGCAACGCCGCAGGGTCAGGCGGCTCAAGCTGGTGGGCAGCAGCCAGCACAAGCACCGACAGCAACGCC